>JAMOPL010000054.1 GCA_027064515.1 Sulfurimonas sp.
AGTATCTGTGTCGGTATCTGTGTCTGTGTCGGTGTCGGTATCCGTATCTGTGTCAGTATCAGTATCTGTATCTGTGTCGGTGTCAGTATCTGTGTCAGTGTCGGTGTCGGTGTCTGTGTCTGTATCTGTGTCTGTATCTGTGTCTGTGTCTGTATCTGTGTCTGTGTCAGTGTCAGTATCAGTGTCTGTGTCAGTGTCCGTGTCCGTATCAGTGTCCGTGTCCGTATCAGTGTCGGTGTCTGTATCAGTGTCGGTGTCTGTATCAGTGTCGGTGTCTGTGTCAGTATCTGTATCTGTGTCGGTGTCCGTATCAGTATCAGTGTCAGTATCGGTGTCTGTGTCAGTATCTGTATCTGTATCTGTGTCGGTGTCCGTATCAGTATCAGTATCAGTATCGGTGTCTGTATCTGTGTCGGTGTCAGTATCTGTATCAGTATCAGTATCAGTGTCAGTATCGGTGTCTGTGTCAGTATCTGTGTCAGTATCTGTGTCAGTATCTGAATCTGAATCCGTGTCAGTGTCAGTGTCAGTATCTGTATCTGTATCGGTGTCTGTGTCAGTATCTGTATCAGTGTCGGTATCCGTATCCGTATCTGTGTCAGTGTCCGTATCTGTGTCAGTATCAGTGTCAGTGTCAGTGTCAGTGTCAGTGTCAGTGTCAGTGTCAGTGTCAGTGTCAGTGTCAGTGTCAGTGTCAGTGTCAGTATCTGTGTCGGTGTCAGTATCTGTGTCGGTGTCAGTATCAGTGTCTGTGTCAGTGTCTGTGTCTGTGTCTGTGTCTGTGTCAGTATCGGTGTCTGTATCTGTGTCAGTGTCAGTGTCGGTATCAGTGTCGGTGTCTGTGTCAGTATCAGTGTCTGTGTCAGTGTCTGTGTCTGTGTCTGTATCTGTGTCAGTATCTGAATCTGAATCCGTGTCAGTGTCACCAGTGCGTTCTTCTAAGTCATCAAATTCTCTGCCAGCTCTTTCATTTGCTGGTGTTACTTCTTGATCTCTTCCTTCACCCAAAGGCAGAAAAGATCCTTTATTTTCTACACCACCAGCAGCAGTAGCTTCTAAAACATCTGCTAATGAACCAAAATCATCAATTATAACACCATCATTATCACCTACACTACTATTTGCAAGAGATTCTTTAAGAGCTTCTATTATCTCTCCACTTTCAAAATCTGGGTTATTTAATGCTTCTTCTATCTCAGCATCCCCATCTCTAGTAGTTGAAACACCCACGGCAGTTGTCAAACTAAATGCATCATCAGGATTATTCATTTTAATTTTATCAACTATACCATTTAAGGTCATTGTAAACTGATTACCATCTATATCTATCATAGAAACCAGAAGATTTGAATCCCCACCTGTTA
This sequence comes from Sulfurimonas sp., assembly GCA_027064515.1. Classification (GTDB taxonomy): domain Bacteria; phylum Campylobacterota; class Campylobacteria; order Campylobacterales; family Sulfurimonadaceae; genus Sulfurimonas. Next base: position 1,365 of record JAMOPL010000054.1, read on the forward strand.
AACTGGTAGTAAACTCAGATACTTCAGTAAAGTAAAATTGTTGCCCCTCAATAGGGGTAAACTGCATCCCCTTAGTTACTTCTAATTCTTCTATATCACCGTTCGTATTTCTGATTATCAGTTTCATTTTAGACTCCTTAAATAGATATATTTTCAACTATTCATAATATAACAGAATAAAGTTGCTTAAAAGGTTCTTTTACTATATTTTTTACAATATATATAAATTAACCTCTATTTTTAGAAATAAACTCTTTTATTCTTTCATAATCTTCTATATAATCAACTTCTGCCCAAAATATACCCTCTATATTTTTAACATATACTTTTTTATCATCATCTACTGTTCTATATATTATATCTTCCCACCAACAGTTATAATCTTCATTACTTACTGCGTCCACAACACCCTGCTTAAATATAGTTAAATCATTTTTATTTAAAATCCCGATTCCTACATATTCTCCTGTTGTTTCTTGATTTGTTAACTCTTTTCCATACCTCTTAAGAAGTTCATCATCCCAATTAAATCTATAATCAGCATCTTCTATTCTACTACTATCACTTAACATTACAGGGCTTCTTTTTTCTGATAAAACTACATCTAAGACTTTTTCATCCATAAATACATCACCATTCATAATCATTATCTCATCATCTGGTACCAAAAAATCTTTAGCAAACCATACAGAGGATACAGAGTTTGCAACTCTATAAAATGGATTAAAATACCTTATGTATGAAAACCCCTCTAATGCTTCATGAATATATCTTTCCTGATAACCAGTTACTAGAGCTATGTTAGTAATCCCTTTTTTATTTAAAAGTTCAAAAGTTCTTTTTATCAAAGGTTTTCCACCAACATCTACACAACATTTTGGTTGTCCCTGTAAATCTCTACTGATTCTACTTCCAACTCCAGCAGCCATTATTAAAACTTTCATATCTATCTCTCCTTCTTTATTTTATAGTAATCATATAAAGCATCAACTAGTATATCAACATACTCTTTTGTCATATTACCCATATGAGAAATTCTAAATATTTTATCTTTTAAAACTCCACCATTTGGAGTAACAATGATATTATATTTTTCATCTAAATCTATTACAATTTCACTTGCTTTTTTCCCATCCGTTGTTCTTAATGTTGTCATTGCATTTGGCATAAAATCACTATATAATTCTAATGGTAGGGATTTTATAGAATCTCTAAAATACTTAGCTATTGATTTGGCTTTAGCAATATGTATTTCTAAAGTATCTGATTTTATTTGTTTTAATCTTGCTTGTAGTTGTAAAATTATTGTTACAGCAGGAGTGAAAGGTGTTTGTCCCCTTTTTCCATCAGATATATAACTATTAAAATCAAGATAAAGTTGATTTCTTGGATTTATATTTTTTATGGCATACGGGGATAAAATAACCATAGAAAGTCCTGGTGGTAATGCCAAACCTTTATGAGAGCTAATGATAAGTACATCTATATGATGTTTTATCATATCAAGTTCATCAGTGATAAACATACTAATAGCATCAACTATATTTAACATTTTATTCTTTTTTGTAAACTTTCCAATAGATTCTAAATTATATAATGTGCCTATACTTGTTTCATGAGCATTCACTAAAAGTGAAGAACAATCTTTATATTTATCTAAAATTGTTGTATCTGATAAATTAGTATTTTGGATTTTACAATCTTCTCTTTTTATATTATGAATATCACAAATATCTACAAATCTTTGACCAAATCCACCACCATTTACAACTAATGCCTTATCCTTACTATTTAATAGATTCTGAACCACTGCTTCCATACCAGCAGTTCCAGATGCTGTTAAGAAAAGAACCCTACTTCCAGAAGGTGCATTAGAAATTTGTATAAGATTCTCTTCACATTCCAATAAAACATTTGAAAACTCATTATTTCTAAAGTACGGAGTTTGAACTCCCCCAAGATTTAGAGTCTCTTCATACATTCTAACTGGGCCTGGTGTAAAAATATATTTATCTTGTTTTTTTAAAATCACTTTAAATACTCTCCCATAAATTTAATCTAACTCTTCTATATACTTATCCATAAGTTTTTTAAAATCATCAGGAAATCCAGCTAATGTGTATCCTGTTCTTGGATTTATCTCAAAGATTTTTGGTATTCCATCATTAATTTTAAAATTAATACTACATTGACAGTAGCCATCTTTTCCACTCATTGCTATAACTATTTTTTCAAACAGTTCCAAAAATGGAGTTTCACATCTTTTTACCTCTATTGTATCTTGATTTTCATGTTGAAGGATATAAACATCATTTTTACTTGCTTTACTATATGTAAAATGTTTAATTATTTTTCCATTTTTACTAAAAATAGTTGTGGCATATTCTACATTTGTTGGAAGATACTCACTCATAATCATATTATTTTTTAGACCTTCTAAATCCTTTTGATTATAAGCTATAAACATCCCTTTTCCTGCACCACCAGATTTTATTTTAATCATTGCTGGATATTTCACTTCACTCTTATTTTTATAATATTTAGGAACATATTGTTCAAAATTATTTTTAAGCATTATTTCATAAAAAAGTTCTTTATCCACAAAGTTTTCTAGTGCCTGTTTATTGTTTACAATAAACTTTAAGCCGTTCTTTTTTAATATTTTTTCATTGTTACTAATAACTTTTTGTGTTCTATAATTATTAGCAAATAAGATTTTAATATTATATTTTTTACAATAATCAATAATCTCATCTACATCACTAAAATAAAGATAATGAGAATCTAACCATAAAGATTTTCTATTTGCTATTTTCCAATTATGCCCAAATAAGATATGTAATCTTTGAATATAATTATCTTGTTTAAATTGCTCAATAGCTATACTATTCTTATTTTTATATTCATATATCTTAAATTTATTTTTAAAAAAAACAGAATTTATATTAGGTTTTATCTTATACTGAGAATCCTTATCTATATATAAAATAAATAAATCATTAACTTTAAGATTCCCTATCGCACTTATATCTTCTAAGTTTTGATTATTGTCTATACTTAATGTCTTATACGAACCATTCCATTTAACAGTTTTTAAACTCTTAAGATTCTCTAAACCATTTAATGATTTTAAATTATTATCTGTAATATTCAAGATTCCATTTACAGTATGGAGATTAGAAAAATATTCTAAAGAATCTATATTATTTGATGACAAAGTTATACTAGCATCAACACTCTCTAAACTAGAAAGACCACTTAATGAATTTAAATTATTCTGATAAAGATAAAGAGATGAGCCTATATTTTTCACCCCTTTTAAAAAATCTATATCCTTTAATTTAGGATTTTTCATACATTTTATATAACCAGAAATATAATCATTTTGTTTAAATAAAATATTGAATCCATTTATACTATTTAATTTTTTATTATTTGAAATTTCTAAAGAATCTATCTTTTCTAAAGAATTAAACCCATTTATAGAATCAAGATTTTTCATATCTTTTATTATTAATTTTTGAACACTTTTTAGGTAATTAAAGCTATTTAAAAAATAAATATTGTTGGAAGTTATACTTAAGTCACCATCTATATGAACTATTCGGTTTAAAAAATCTATCTCATCTTCAAATAAATTTTCACATTTTAAAATATTTACTTTTAATGTTTTTGTATCTATATCAAAAGATTCACAAAATAAAGTCCCCTCTATATCTTTTACTAAAGTATTATCACATTTTTTTAAAATAGAATAAAACCTTTGTAAGACTAATTCATCTCTAGTAAAATTTAGATTTTCATTAGGTTTTGAAACCATCTGTTCCCCTTTATATCATCAAACACAATATCTGATAAATTATATAATCTACCCACATTAGAGTTTGCTAAGATTGATACACATATTGTATCTTTATTGTATTTATCCATTTTACATTTCAATACTGACCTCAACCCTATACCAAGTCTTCCACCATGTTGCCATACTCTTCCATTTTTTAAAACTGTCCAACCTTTTGCATAGGTAAATCTTTTTTTACTTACTGTTTTTATCTCTTTAATAGTATGAGTATTTAGCCCCATATTATTAATTTTTATATTTTCATTAAATTGTGTTCCAAATTTTACCAAATCAATAGCAGTAGATACAGCACTAGCATAAGCACTATTTCTTGATAACCATTGCTCATAACTACCAAATCCATCTTCACTAAAATATTGAACTTCTTTTTGATTCTTTTTTTGAATAGGATGAAAATCTATTGATGAATAATAGGATGGCAATAAAAATTTATTTCTAATATAATCTATATATGGCATATTAGTTTTTAGTGAGATAATTTCACCTAGTAGATGGTATCCAAAATTACTATAATGGTACTCTTGTGCAACTTTAAACTCTTTAGCAAAGAAGAATTGATATTTTTTATCAAAAGTTTTACGAATAGACCTCTTAATAGTTTCTCTTGGAGATACATACCTACTTAAACCTGCAGTATGTTCTAGTAGATGTTTTACTTGAATATCACATATCCTAACAAAATAATATTTATCCATAATTTTCTTAGAATATTTCAAATAATCAACATCAATAATACCTTGTTTTTTACATATTTTATGGGTAAAAACATTATCATTCAAACTTAATTTATCTTCTTGAACTAATTTCATTATAGCAGCAGCAGTAATACTCTTCGTAACACTACCAATTGCAAATCTATGCTTAATTGTTAACAAATCAGTTGCATTTGCATATCCATAAGCTTTTGCAAATATCAGCTTATCGTTTTTCATAACAGCAATTGATAAGCCCTTGAAATTATCTAATTTTTTTATATAAGATTCTACTGAATTATTTATACTACTATCAGTATATTTTGCATTTAAAAAAGTTGTTTGTATAAAAAATACAGATAATATAAATACAATGATTTTTTTCATAATAGATAAGTTCCCATCTCTATATTATTTAAAAATCCACTTCCTCTAACATAAAACCCATTCACAACAACTATACTGTTTATTGGCTCTAAATCTTGAAGATCTAATTCTAAATCCCTTTTAAAAGTATGCCATTTTCCATTATTTGCATCAAATCCTAAACAATGATGGATATAACTATTTTGATATGTATTTCCCATATCTTTATCAACAGCAGTGTAACAAAGGGTTCGTATTCCATACTTAGTTACTAATCGTACAAATATTTCAAAAGTTCCTTCAAACTTCATATCCCATTTTATCATTTTGAAATCTGTATTACCCCAAGCATTAAGTTTACCCTCAAAGTTACCTAATATATAACCATTTTTCCAACCATCACCATCTGTTTGTATCACATTACTCTGTTTTTCATTATCCCTAACATAACCAATCGTTGCACCTGAAGGAGTGTTATCATATATTCTCCATCTATTAAGATTATCATTTTTGGAATCTTCATAAACAATATAATTTTTACTTAACTCTATATTATTAATAAAACCACTTCCTCTAATATAAAATGCATTAACACTAAGTAGCTCATTGTCCGATTCATATCGTTTCAAATCTATCTCTAAATCTCTTCTAATAGTTACCCAGTTACCATTAATAATATCACTACCTAAACCATAATTAATAAATCTTTTATCATCTTTATCTATACCATTATTTATAATTTCAGGTTTATAATTTAGATATCTTTCACCATATTTTGTATCAATTTTTACATTTATTATAAACTCTTCAAAATACTTCATATCCCATGAGATTCTTTTATCATCTCGGTTATTCCAAGCATCTTTTTTTCCTTTAGAATCCCCTATAAAGTATCCTGTTCTTTTTTTATTACCTTGTAATTTAATAACATAAGAATTTATATCTTTATCATAAATATCCATAATTGAACTATTTTCTTGTGATTTACCATATAGCTTCCACTCTTTTGATTTAATATGATAGTTTGTAGTACAACTACAACCATTTTGTATCACATACTCATCTATAATTTTTATAAAATTATTTACCTCTTCTTCTACACTAAGAGAATCACTTAAATTTACACTAGAATCTATTTTTAAATATTGACTAATTATTGTATCTTTTATAGAACAAAGTAAATAAGGGGTATTATCTTCAGATAAAGTATCCTCAACTGACCACATATATCTACTATATGTTCTCTTTTGAACAACCTTTTTATCGTATTTAGCTACATTTTCTAAAAGTCTCGTTAAAAATGTAATACTTGAAAATATTTTATATAACCTTAAAAATAGTGGATATGAACCATAAGGGTATCTTTTGCCCTCATCATTCATATAATTTAGAACCTGTGTTTCAAGATCATAAAGTGTTTGTGGTAAAGGTAAAATAACTTTATCATTTATCAATTCATCTTTAATCAATTCCATTTTTGAAAGATCATAACCAACCATCTCCATTCTATCTAAAGATCTAGCTTGTCCTTCACAATACCAAGGATTCTTAAACATACTATATCCATATTGAAAAATATGAAAAAGCTCATGCGGTGGAACACTATTATTTTTTGATAATGTAGATTTAAATATAATATTTAAAGAACCATCATAAACAACACCATGAGAAGTGGATGGGCGACCCTTTAATTTTCTTAATGATGCAAAGATTCTATGTTTAATATTTTTATACCTATTTTGTGTTAAAGGATCTTTCATACCAAGATTCTTTGTTAAATAATCAAACCGTACCTTTAACTGTTTTGCTTTAACTTCAATATAGTCTGGAACATTATTTTTGTTTTTATCCTCTATATTTCTAATAATATGTTCACCATCTATAAAATAATCTAAAGTCATTGAATCATTAACTTTATATACTTGTTTAACATACTGTTTTTTTACTCTAATAGTACCTTTTTGGTTTATTTTAAAATAAAAATCCCCATCCAACTCTTCAAAACTATCAGTATAATTTGAATAGTCAAATGATAATATCTCCATCTCCATATTTAAATTATTTATCGCTACATATTGATACACTCTTGTTGTAAAAAGCTTATTTTTAGAATTGTAATGTGATGCTAATACAAAAATATTATTCTCTTTTACAATAATATCTTTTGGTGTATAAAATTCAGATAATTTTAATTTTTTTACTTTTGAATAGTTATCTCCAAAATTATAATAGTACACACCATTTGCTATCTCCTTTCCATTTTCAACATTTATACCTAAATAAACAACTCCGTTTATAATCTCTTTGATTTTTGAAATCTTTTTGATTTTTGATTTTTCAGCTTTTGAATTAGGAAATATAATCTGAGAAATTAAATTACAACTTTCAAGAACACAATTATCTTGAAAGTCTCCATTTATACTATTTTTTAGATAACTAGGTCTATTATCTAAAAGTTCAATGTATTCACTAACATCATTTACATTTATTCTCATAACTTATGCTTTTACTTAAGGTACTTATGATTCTTTGTATCTTTAAATAAATATTCACAAGCCTGACATATTGAATTATACTCTTTTGGTAATTCAATATGTTCTGCCATTTTTGTATGAATCTCACCCAATGTCATAGTATATAAAGCTTTTATAGGTAAATGTTTTTCTGCATTACTAATAATTTTAGCTACTGATGATTTATGAACATTACCAAATGCCAACCCATGAATATCTTTGTTGAATCCACAACATGGGAACACATCACCATTTGGTTCAACCGTAAACCAGTTAGTTGGCTTACAAGAACCTATCTTTTCTGCTGGAATCATCGATGGGTCTTTTGATTGATTCTCTTTCCATCTTCCAACACTTGAAAGAGAAGATCGTACAACAAGATTATACCAACTACTATCTACACCATTTTCAGCTAAGTATTTTTTAAAATCATCTACTAAATATGCATGTCCCTCTCTATACTCAAAATCAACTCTTAGTTTATGTCCAAAAATATTATGATTTGCTATTATTATATTTCGATGATGACTCCAATCTAAAAATTCTCTATGAAATTCACCAGCACTAATACCTAAAAAACCTACTCCTGGTTTAAACCCAATACTATTTAATTCATTTAGTGTATCAGTAGCACCTTTTAATGTTTTACCCCAATAACCATTAGTTGTAATATTTATTTTTGTATACCCTAAATCTGTTGCTTTTTTAATCATTGCATTGATAATATCAGGGAATAACATTGGCTCTCCACCTGTTAAACCTAATGTTTTAATTCCATACTTATAAGCCTGAGTAATAACTTTTAAAGCAACTTTTTTATCTATAAAACCTTGCTCTTTATTACTTGATGAATTATAACAATGCTTACAAAATATATTACATTTATAACTGACTCTAAAATTTAAATGCTGAGGTTTATACTCAACTTTTTTTACATTTAGTACAGATGAACTACATGCCATATTTTTATTATTTTGCATAACTTTTATTAATATTTCTATATCACTAAATAAATCACTCTTTTTAAAATTTAAAATAGCAGACAACACTTTATCATTATTAAAATTTTTAAAATTTCCTAAATCTATAGAACACCAAACATTGCCCCATGTTCTTGCTTTTAAAGATAATCTTTTAGGCAGATTAAATCCATATCTATTAAAAGCAGTTGTATAGTCCTCTTCATCCATTTTTATAGTTTGGTATTTATCATCTATTAGCTTATATTTAACAAAACCTATATGTAAATTTGTTAAACCAACCTCTATATGAAATAAAAAATCATTATCTCCAAAATCAAAATAAGCACCAAACATCTGAATATTTGAAGATTCATCAAACCAATTTGAACACTTTTGTAAATCATAAAGATATGTTCTGTTTGTCTCTTTATTCATTTTATTATTTATAGGTATCATCCCATAATCTAATAAACTATTCTCAATTAAACTAAAAAAATCAAATAAAACTTTTCCTCTAAAATTTTTCATCTTATACCCCTTGTTTTTTATTTACAATTAATTGTAAAACATTTTTATTAAAATCACTATTTTCAAAATCTATCATTGCTCTATAATTTTGAGCCTTTGTTAAGTCAATAAGTGATGTATAATCATAACTACACCATTTTAATCCCCATGTTCTTTTTGCTAAAACAACATTTTCACCAAATATATTTTTATATCTATTTGTAACATTTTCTACATCAGAATCGCTCATTGCTGTAACATGATAAAGTCCATTTAACATATTATACTTTACAAATCCAATATGTAAATTTTGTGTTGCTACTTCAATATGTAGAAGATACTCCATATCTCCGAAAAAGTAAAAACTACCAAAAAGTTGTTTTCTTGGTAAAGATTCCACTTTATCAAAATTATTAAACCATCTTTTACAATATTCATAATTATAAATATATGTATCATTCCCTGTCATTTTTATATCTTCATTTACATTAAAGATTTTATAATTTTTCAAAATAACTTTATTCATAGACTCAAAAAATTTCATAAGTAATGAAGCTCTCAAACTAGTAAATGTTTTATACTCATTTTTAACTTTTTCAAAATCTTTCTTACTTGAATCATTTTTATCCAGAGATATATCTAGTGGCTTATTATGTTCATACTCATCAAGAGTTACCATAGCATTGTATAGTTTCACTTTATCTTTTTCAAGATTATATGAAAGAATTTTTGAATCATACTTACTATCATCTTTTAATTTTAAGATTCTATCAGATACACGACCTAAGTAAAGATAAGCACTACCTATGATAAATAGTAAATCACCACCTTTTAATTCATCATACAATGAGTGTGCTAACTCATCTAAATCATCACTATGATTAACAAATATGTTTTGATTTTTTAAGTCGTCTTTTACATAATTCATAAAATTACCCGTTGTATAAAGCCTACTAATATCACTATCATTTATCATTTTTGCTAATTCAGAATGTGATTCTTTTGTCCAATCGGTGTCTTTTTTAGTTGAAATTCCACCAACAAGAGCTACTATTTTTCCTTTGATTTTAAAGTTTTTCATATCTCTAAATGCAGACCTCATACCATGGATTCCACCTCTTCTACTTTGATCATAAAAATCAACCTTACCAGATTTTTTTTCTATTTTCAAGATTCTGCCCATTGTTTCAAATGGGATTAAACCTCTATAATCATTAGAGGCTTTTTGAATATCATAACCCATCTCTTTAACTACCAATAAAATTCCAACACTAGTAAGTGGTGCATGATTCTGAAATAATGGTAAAAAATAATTTACAATCTCACCATCGATAGAAGCTTCTATATCCCATCCATACTCCTCAGAATTAAAAACTTTTTTTATTAGATATGCTGTATCATTTTCGCTGTATCCATAAGTTAATATAGGTAGATTTTTTCTTCTATCATCTATCGCTTTTAAAAGCAAATCGTAATGTTCAATTGTTGAGTTTAATATACATTTACCACCATCAACAAGCCCTTCAACAACAGAAGACTTTGCAATCATTATATTCTCAATAGTTTTATGCATATCCATATGATTTGGGCCTATATTTGTAAAAAAACAAAGATTTGGATTTACAATCATTGTTCTCTCTACTCTATAAACCTCATCACTCCCTACTGAAACCTCATTTATTTCAATCTTATCATCAACCTCTAAATTTATCAAAGATCTTAAAACTGGAATCTCAGTATTTGCACTGTTTAAAACACCATGTGTTTTTACTTGTTGGTTTAAAATATGATGTAATTGCACCTTTGAGCCTGTTTTTCCCTCTGTCCCTGTTATTAAAACTGTATAAGGGTTATGTTCTTGCCGTACTTGAATTGAACACTGTTTAAAAGCTTCAAAACAATCTTCTACATATATTATAGGTACATCTATCAAAGGTGCATATTTTAAATCATCTATTACTACCGCTCTTATATCTCGACTTAAAACTTTTTTCAACTCTTTTGCTACATCTTTTTTATCTTTTATCCAATCTTTAATTGCCATAGAAAAATATATATTCCCTTTTGAATAAGTTCCATAAGTACCTACTCCTGTGAATCTTAACTCTTTATTAATTCCATTAATCCATTCACCATTTGTATAGTTCACTAATCTATCAGGAGTTAAAAAAATCTCTTTATATTCATCTATTTTTTGAGTAAGTTCTTGAGCAAGTTGTAAAAACTTATCTTTATCTTTTTGCTTCATATCTAAAATAGAGTAATTAAAAAGTTTCATATTTGGAGTTTTTATTAACTCTTTTGTTCTTTGCATCCCTTTTTTAACCTCTTCTATCCATTGAGTATGTGAAACCTCATTATCAAGATTAGGATTCTCTAAGAGTGCTGGTGCAAAACCATTAAAAGTTAAAAGATGAGTTAGTGTTACACAAGAGAATGTTCTTGAGTTTCCATCAGGAAAAGGGTGTAAAAGTTCAAGTTCCCTAGAGACTAAGGATATAACTTTTAATTTTTCATCATCTGTTTTAGATATTTTAATATTTGTGTTGTATCTGTCAATAATATCTTCCATCTTTGATATTATCATCATCTGAACACTATGTTTTGCTTCATAAAATTCATGTAAAGTTTTCTTTCCATCTAATGCATCTTTTTGACTTTTATCAAGATTTGGGTACCAATTTCGATAGTTGATTTTTTTATCTTTTAACATAACTTTATATATCTCATCAACATCTAAATCATCTGCAGGTTTACCCCATAAAGAGGAATTAAAAATTGCAGTTTCATCACCACTTCTTAGTTCGAAAACCTCAACTAGATGTTCATAAGTTGTAGTTTTAGCGAAAAATGGCATCCCAGAATTTAGATATCTAATATCTCCTGGACTTGATTTTAGATTAGTTGTTTCTACATTAAGTAAACAAATCTTATGTAATTCTCTTAAATATGTAGAACTTAAACCATTAGATATATCAAAATTATCAATCATAAAAGAGAATCCATTTAAAAGTGCTTGAACACTACCCCTCTCACCAGATTCATAACCTACCCAGCCATCATATTTTTGATGAAATCTTCCATCAACAAAAAATCTCCAAAATTGAGATTTATCAAATTGTTTTAAATACTTAAATTTAGACATCTTACTATCCCCTATCTATTAATTTCTAACTTCATCTGATATGCACTATTACCATTTTTATAATAATTTTTAATATATTCAATAATTTTAAAACCATTATTAAAATAAAAATTAATTGCTCTTATATTATATGTATGAACTTCTAAAAAAATAATTTTATACCTATTGTTTATTCCAAAATTAATAATAAATTTCATTAACTCTCCACCTATTCCCTGATTTGTTTTTATTGTTGCTATTTGGTAAATTCTTAATTTTTCATCATATTTTTTCATAAATATAAAAGCTAATAATTTTTTCTCTTTTGAGAGATAACCATATACTTGTTTTTTAAATATAACCTCTAAAAAAGCCTCTTTTGATATTAAATAATCTTCACTATCTTTAAAGTTCACTTGTTGAATATACAAAATATCATCAATATAATTTCTATTTAACAAAATAATTTCACTCATATTCTATACGCCCCTTATAAACTTTGTATCTATCTACTGGACGAAACATTCTTTTTGAAGCATCTAGTCCTCTGCTTATACCTACACCATCATTTATCAACTCATATTTACTATTGTCAATAATTAATTTATGTCTAATATAGGACTGAATACCTTTAAAGGAATAATTACTTTTGCCTATAAAAAAACAAAGTACTTCATCTTGTATTTCTCCTACAAATGCAAATGATATTAGCTTATTATCTTGTAAAACAACCAAACCTTTTAAATCTTCATCACTAAATTTATCAAAATTTATAATACAATTTTTTGTATATTTTTCATCACCTATATCATCATATTTATCTTTTTGATTATTTATCCAAACATCATAAAGTTCTAAGCACTGTTTCTCATATTTTTTCGTATATGGAAGAGTTGATATATTTTCATATTTAGACATTTGTGTCAACTGCTGTCTTAAATTTCTAAATTTACTACCCGTTAAAGTATCATACCGTTTTTGTTCATAAATATATTCTGATGCTTTATATTCAAATTTTATTTTACTATCAATGTTTTTTAGCTTTTTCACATCATCTCGATTTACCCAAGATATATTTGCTGTTTTATACCCTTTATATTTATAGATTCTTTCAAAAGCTTCTTTTTGTACCTCATCTACTAATGGTAAAGTTGGTATATACATTTGAATTCTAGGAGGATATGAACGATGAAACTTATCAAAAGAAAATATATTCATCACTCCATCTTTTTTATCTATGAGAATCTCTCTACTACTAGATAATGACCAAAAATATATAAATGGAAAATAATCTATCCAACCTTTTTTATTTTCCAATCTTACTGCTCTTTTAAAATCATCTATATCTGATGGTTCAATAGTTCTTAAACCTCTTAAAGCTTTATTTTTAGTTTTCATACTATTTTGGCTTCTATGTTCTTTTATTATTATCCCATCTATCGATTTAAAATCTTTTATAAATGCTGTTAAACTACAATCAAATATTCCCTTCACTGTTACTATATCATCATTTTGAATAGTATCTAGTATCTCATCTTCTATATTATGATAATCTATACTATGATTCTTCCAAATTGTTTTATCCTCTAAAACATTAATATGCTCACTAAATTTTTCAACAGAAAAAATATCACGAATAGCAGATTCCTTAATTATTTTTTGAAATAATTTTTCATCTATATTTTCCATCTCTCCATCAATATAATCAACAAATTCAGAAGTAATTAGAATTTTTTTACCATCTCTTTTTGGCTTTATATATTTCATAGTTTTAAAAAAACTTTCATACCCCTCTACTCCACCTCTATTACATTGATCATATAAGTAAAAATGTTTTTTATCTAATTGAACTTCATATAATAATCCACTACTTTTAAAGTTCTTACAACTATAATATTCATCTGCACATTGATGAATATCAAAACCTAAATGGTAAGCACATAAGAGTACACCTAAAGAGTTTGAAACAGCATACTCTTCAAAAAATGGAACTCTATATGCTACAACTTTATTTTCAATCTTTGCAACTACATCCCATCCAAACTCTGAATATTTTTCATATAAAACTCTGGCATTACAATCATCACCTGAACCATAAGTTAAAATATCCACCTCTGTATATTTTTTAGCTTCTTTATATATCTTTTTATAATATCTATCATTGTATGGTAGTAGAACTTTTCCACCTTTGGGAAGGGCTGAAGCTATAAGTAATTTATATCTAATAATTCTATCTATTGTTTTAAACCGTTCAATACCCTCATGTCCAATAGATGTTAAAACAAAAATATCTGGAGAGATAAGTTTAGCTCTCCTTGTCATCTTATCTCTGTTTGAAATTGGCATCTCTTGTAGATAGAAATCTGTATCATCTTTTATAGATGCAATACCACAATAATTTGAAGCAGTAAAATTAGCACTATTTTTTCTAGTATAAATATTTTTTTGTTTTTTTGTTATATTATATAAATCTAATTTAAATCCTGTTTTCCCATAACTTCCACTCATTAAAACTTTCTTAGCCTTAGTTTTTTTACTACTGTATATTGCTAAAGCTCTCATAGCCAAATAACTACTCTCTACTCTCAAAATTGGAATCGTCGTATCTATCTTTAAGTCTTTTTGAACAATGATAGCACTTATCCCTCTCTTTATTGCTCTTTTTATTTTATGCTCATTATTTTTATAAGCACTTTTATTTGGCCAATTATCTGATATAACAACAAAAGCATCATTTTTTTCTAAATAATGATATGTATGATGAAACTCTATTATCTGTAAATCATCTCTTAAATTTTCCCATTTACCATTAGTTATTTTTGCTATCTCTTTTGAATTAAATTGTAACTTATTCATTTTTTTCCTTAAATAATATTATAAAGTCTTGCAAAAAAACAAGCTGTATGTTGAACTGAATCTACCCTAACCCACTGTCTTGTAAGTTTAAATCTAAAACTATGTAGTGCTTTTTGTTGATTTATATGAGCATAAACAGATTTCTCACTGTGAAAAGTTGGTATCAAACCTTTTGCACTTAAAAGCATATTTTCCATTATCCAATCAGCTTTTTCTTCATCTTTTAAGTATTTTGCCAAATAATATGCACTCACAACACCCTCACATCTTGAAGCATCATGATAAACATGGTCACCATATTCATAAAAGAATCCACCTATATAATCTTTATTGTTCTTATTTGTATTTTTCTCTTTATACATATGATCAAACATAGTTTTAGTATCGTTAAAAACAAAATCTATATAAGAATCTTTTTTTAATTCATCTACTTTTACCCACTCTTCAATAGCTTGCATAAGCCAAGCATCTGCTGGAAGAGTTTCAAACATATAGTCATATTTAATTGGTCTTATCTCTATTAAAAAATCTAATGCTTTTTCCGATTTTTCTCTTATATCTTGCTCTAAATCTTTATCAATATTTTTTATATGGCGATAGTATAAAGCAAGTCCAAGTAATGCTTCCCCTGGATAGTAAAATGAAAATAGTTCTTTTTTAATCTCATCATTAGGATTCATTAATGCTTTTCCATTATTGAAATTTGGATGGATATAATACCCTAGCATCTCCCCATCAGAATCTACCCTACTTAAAATATGACGAACCAATCCATCAAGCTCTTTTCTATAACACTCATCACCAGTTTGTATGTAATAATGCATCATCGCAACTAGCCCAATTCCAGCACCACCAAGTTTTGATTTTTTATTAAAAAATGGATAACAAGCAAACTTTTTTTTATATCTATGAGTTCTAAAAGTTGATATTAAAAATTCAATAGAATCTTTTGCTTTTTCCAAATAAAGTTTATCTCCACTTAATTCATACCCTCTAATTAACGATACAGTACCACCACTATGTCTTAAGATATTATTATATAAAGGATTTATCATTCTAGGGTGCATATCATCAACAACAGTATTTAGATAAGGGTCATAATAATATAAAAAACTTCCATCATCATTCATATTTTTCACAAGCCAATCAATGCTTTTCATAGTTTTATCGTAAATAATATCTTTTGAAAATTTTAATTCACTTTTAGGGTATCCACGCACTAACTCTATTACATCATTTTCATATGAAATATAAGCATCAGATTCTACAAATGTGTACTCTATATCCTCTCTTCTCATCAAATAAACTCTTTCACTTATCTTATTTGTTATTTTAGAGATTCCACACTGTTTTGATAGATAATTTAAAAGTTGATTAACACTCATAATAGACTTAGTATATCCATCAGTTGGCATAAAGATTCTTGTAATACCTTTATACTTATACATCAAACCATTAATTCCAGGTTCAAACCTATTCCTAGATTTCATTTTCATAGTGGTAAGATTTCTTATATTACAAGGATACTCCTTAGTTACTATTTCAAACATTATTCTACATTTTTTATTATCTTCTATATCAAAATATGAAAACTCTTTTTTTGATTTAATTTTAAAAATAATTCTTTGAATAGTTTCTTCTAAAGTACCTTTTTTAGAACCCCACCGAAGAGCTTTATTCCCCTCTTGAAAAAGAGTAATATATACTTGAGATATTTTTGAATCATAGAACATATCAAAATTTGCAGGTAATACAAATTTAGAGTTTAGAACAAGTTTATCTCTTATACTTTCAATTAATTTATTTATATTTTTAGACACAATTCCACCACCTAAATTCAGCTAGTTAATATTTATATAACTTAAGTATAGTTTTCATTTACTTAATTATAGATTACTACAATAGTATGGAGAAACTATGAATATTAGTTCTAATAAAAGTTATTTATTTTATTCATCAGTAATCTATATAAGTAACTTTTTGCTAGAATATTAATAAGAAATAAATTTTTATATTATAAAAGGATATATATGGGATTAAGTATCGGTTTGGTTGGTCTTCCAAATGTAGGAAAATCAACAACTTTTAATGCACTAACAAAAGCACAAAATGCTGAAGCAGCAAACTATCCATTTTGTACAATTGAACCAAATAAGGCAGTAGTTCCTGTTCCAGATTCAAGACTATCAGAACTTGCAAAAATTGTTAATCCTGAAAAAATTCAGTATTCTACTCTTGATTTTGTTGATATTGCTGGACTTGTAAAAGGTGCTAGTAAAGGGGAAGGTCTTGGTAATAAATTTTTATCAAATATTAGGGAGACTGAAGTTATTTTACATATTGTTAGATGTTTTGCTGATGATAATATAGTTCACACTGAGGGAAATATCGATCCGTTAAGAGATGTAGAAATAATTGAAACTGAACTTATCTTAGCTGATGTAGAAGTTTTACAAAATAGAATAGAAAGATTAAAAAAACAAGCAAAAGCTGATAAAGGAGCAAAAGCTTCTTTAGAGATGGCTCAAGATCTTGTTGAATTTTTAGCTGATGGAAATTTAGCAAGAAATTATCCTCAAGCTGATAGTGACATATATGAACAATTAAATAATGAAGTTAGATTTTTAACTAATAAAGAGATTATGTACGGTGCTAATGTAGATGAAGATGGCTTACTTGAAGATAATGAATATGTAAAAGTATTAGTAAAACATGCTCAAGATAATAATTGTGAAATTATAAAACTTTGTGCAAAGGTTGAAGAGGAATTAGTTGGACTAGATGAGGAAGAAGCTGAAGAGTTCTTAACTGAACTTGGCGTTAAAGAATCAGGACTTAATCAAATTATTCAAAAAGGGTTTGATAAACTAGGTCTTATGAGTTACTTTACTGCAGGAGTAAAAGAGGTTCGTGCTTGGACTATCAAACAAAATTCAACTGCACCAAGAGCAGCTGCTGTTATCCACAATGACTTTGAAAAAGGTTTTATTAGAGCAGAAGTTATTGCTTATGATGACTATATCGAATGTGGTGGTGAATCAAAATCGAAAGATGCTGGGAAAATGAGACTTGAGGGTAAAGAGTATATAGTAGAAAATGGTGATGTTATGCACTTTAGATTTAATGTATAAGAACTAAGGTTCTAAATTAAAGGAAAATATTATGAGATTAAAATATGTAGGTCCAAAACCAATTATTTCGCACACAGGAATTGAATTTGATCAAAATAAGGAAGATAAATTTATCTACCTCAATATAATTGTTCAATTTATTAAAGCTCTTGATCATGAGTATATTGATAATAAAGTATATTCATTTGACACAAATTCTCAAAGACTCAGTAATGATGAAATATTTCAAGAATTGGATAAATATTGCCCTGATATTAAAGAATTAATTTATTCAGAAGATATTAATATAGAGGATGAGATTGATCATAATATCCAAAGAGCTCATGATAATCAAGTACTGTCTGAAACTGACAAAAAGGTGCTTGAAAACAATATTATGATTATGAGAGACTATATGATTCAACGAGCGATTAATAAAAAAGCTTATTACTGTGCAATAGGAATCCTTTCAAATTTAGTTAAAAAAGATAATATAGACTATATTATTACACCTATGTATCAAAAATTTGCTCATGTTTTACATTCACTTCAAGGGTATTTGCAAAGTCAAAAAGTACCTATTGATACTAAACTAGAAATTTACCAAGAAAATGGAAAACTTCTAGTAAAACTTGATGTTATAAACAGACACTAGCTAATCTTAGCTATTGTCTGTCCATATCTAACATTATCACCCATACTAATATTTAATTCTAACATATCTTTTTCAGCAAGAATTACAATTGTAGAACCCATCTCAAAACATCCAAAATCATCACCTTTATTTAAGTGTAAATTTTCATACTCGTAAACCTGAGGTTTTAATGATTTAACATTTGTTTGAATTTTCGGTTCAAATGACACTTTCATTCCACCAACATTTAATGCACTTACAAGAACCATATAAAATCTTTTTTTAGATGTTGTTTCACACAATAAAATAACTCTTTCATTTTCAATAAAAAGATTAACTCTCATTTTTAATGAAGCTACATTTACTGGATAAAATTTCCCAGGTGTATGCACAACCTTTAAAACTTTTAAATCTGTTGGTATATGATAACGGTGATAATCTTTTGGAGATAGATAAAAATTAACAAATTTTCCATCTCTTACTATCTCTTTTTCCTCTTGTGTAAAATTCTCACCTAGAAAGTCATCCGTGTTGTAAGTCATCCCTTTTATTTGAAGTGCAGTATCATCATTTATATCTCCACATTCAGAAATCCAAGAATCACAAGGAGATATAAACTCATCCTCTGCTAAAGAATATTTTCTATCTTCTCTTAACTTTCTAGTAAATAGTGCATTTAATGACTTATATGTACTTCTATCATTATATTCACTCATATCTAAACCCATAAAAGTAACATACGCATTATTAACTATATCTTGAAACCATTTTGGAAACTCTTTTGAAGCAAATTTTCCAAAGTTTTGTGAAATTAGTGATGTGATGTGTCTTTTTTCCATAATATATCCCTTTTAATTAATTTTTTTCTTTGCTATCTCTTCTAGTAATACAGTTGCATATGAACCTTTTGGAAGTGTAAAATTAAATTCATATTGAGCTTCAATAGGCTTAAATCTTCCCTCTATTTCTGTTGGATAAACCCAAGCATATCTTCTTGCTCCATCCTCATTTATCTCATCATTATATTCTTTTTCTATTACTCCAGCTAAACCTTGACTCATCTTAACTTTTGAACCACATAGAAGTCCTGTAACACTTATATCTCGACTATTAAATCTATCAATATCATTTTGTTCACCATTAAAATCAAATAGTCTACCATGAGGATAGTGTTCCATTATATCGCCAGAGATTAATTTAAATGGATGTTTTTGTGCTTTTAATTTAGACACTTCATCATTTGGCATATTGAGTAAAGATTCTATCTCTTTTGGTTCAAAATTATTAACAAGAGTATTTATCTCTAATCTTCTACTTAACCATAAGTTAAAAAGATGACTTTGATATGAATTTACTAAAAACTTTCTTGTTTTAGGATTTCTTTCCCTTTTTTCACCCTTAGCAATTTTCTCACCATCAATATGATTATTTCCATCATTTCCAAATCTTTGATAACCAAAGAAGTTAGGCATCCCTAAATCAGAAATATTTTTTAATGCTTCATCTATTTTTTGAGCTGATGTAGGATTCACTTTTTTAACTTTTATATAGAATCTATTGCCTTTTAGATGACCTATTCTAATCTTATTATTATGATAGGTTTTTGAAATTATTTTAATCCCTTCATGTGAAAATGTATCTAATTTCTCTTCCAAACTTTTATGTATAGAGATATATTGCTTAGTCATAGCATGTTTATCTTTTAACCCTGCATATCCAATATCTCTATTTTTAACATCTAAATACCTAGCAAGGATTCCAACCATTTCAGATGTTGATAAACTTTTCTTTCTTACTAATAAAATCAGATGTTCACCCTCACCTGAAAATTCATAAAGAGGAATCTCTTCCACTACAAAATCTCTAGGTGACTGTTTAAAATGAAAATCTATACTTGAATGTCCCAATGAATAAAATCTATCCATAAATACCCCTTAATTAAAATGATGTGATTTACATCTGTTTTTATATCTATTTCTTGAACTTTGAGCAAAAATTGTTAATGGTGTTCTACTCAACTCAGCTCTTCTAATAATTACTTTTTTATCTCTTTTATCAAATGCAACCAACATTTCATACTCTTCTCCACTACACCCTATTCTTTTAGAAATTTTATTTTTGAACTTAAAACCTATATTATTTGAATCAGCTAATTTTTCTAAATCACTAAATAAACCATCAGATATATCCATCCCTGATTTTAAATATCTAGCACTATTTTTAATAAATTTTTCTCTTAGTTTTATATTTACAAATTTTGAATCTTTATGAATAGAGCCTAAATTCTGAAGTGTCTTCAAATCTTTCTTCGATTTTCCAAGAGTACCTGTATAAGCAATTAAATAATTGTTTTTTATATTATTTCTAGGTAATGGTTTTTTTGTTGTAGATACAATTGTAATAGTTATATCTAATTTTGTATTACTAATCGTATCCCCACCTATTATCTCAATTGCATACTCAGATGCTACATCTTTAAAACCATTAGCTAACTCTTTCATCTGATTTTTTGTTATAGATTTTGGCATAGCTACACTCAAAAGTGCAAATTTAGGCTTTGCATTCATTGCAATTACATCAGATATATTCACCAACATAGATTTTCTCGCAATTTGATAATAACTCATCCAGTTTTTTTTAAAATGAACATTCTCAAAAAAAGCATCTTTCGAGTAAACAAAACTATCTATCTCTACGCCATCATTACCAATATATTTATTTTTAAATAATGATATAAAATAATTTTCTAAATTCAATACAAACCTTTCATTAAGTTAAAATTAATAACCATCAATATAGAATACAAACCAATTATACCATTTATAAGGCAACTCTTTATGAAATCATCAATTAATACTATATTTAGTAACATCACTAGAATTCATTATTTTATTTTATTACTTTTTATTGTTTGTGCTATCTTTTTATTTGAACAGCTTGACTATTATAAAAAAGTAGAAATTTTAAACGATCAAAGGGTAACAGTTTCTAAATTATATAAATTAGACGAGATTGATTTTGACAATCAAAGAGCACATTTAAAAACAATGATAGTAAAACTGAATATTTTAGAGGAATATAATTTTTTAAATCAAAATATTACAAAATATCATCTAAAATATGAGAATCAAATTGATAAATTAAATTATTTAGAAGACACTTTGGCTAAAACTATATATAAATTGATTAAGTTAAAAGATGAAAATATATCTAAAAAAGAAAAAAGAAAAAAGAAAATTTTATACATTGAGAGTATAGAGAAACAAAATAAAGCGATTTTAAATCATATAGCAACTATCTCAAACGATCTTGCACAAAACAACTCATTTATATTCAATATATTAATAAAACTTATTGCTATTACATTTTTTATATTCCTAGCTAGTACAATTTGGTATCAACAAAAATTAAATTTAATATATAAAGATATACTATTTTTAATGCATCTAGACAGTAGGAGTAAAGTAAAAGATGTTTTTACTTCAGAGGTTAAAACAATTGTAAATAAGCAAAAAAGAAGAGCTATTATTACTGATGCTAATACAGAACTACTAGATCCAGTTACACATATAAATAACAACGAAGGTTTTTTAATGGAGTATACTAATAAAAATCTATCTAAATATAAGGTGTTAACCTTATCGATTATAGAGATAGATAACTCTGAACAATTTAGGGATACTTTCTCTAGAGCTTTTACACAAGCTGTACTTAAAAAAGTAGCCCAAACAATATCACTACATGTTGAAAATAGAGATATTATCTCTAGAAGTAGCTACAATCAATTTACAGTTATGCTTTCTAAACAAAGTAGAGAAGAAGCAGATGAAACTATTGAAAACATAAGAGAAAGTATTGCTAACTTAACACTAAAAACTAAAATTACAATTACTGGTGGAACTACAAAACTTGAAACATATCTACCTTTAATAGATACAATAACAAAAGCAAAAACACTACTAGCAGATGCTAAAAATTCAGGTAATAATAAAATTTTAAAAGGGTAGTTAATAATTTTATTACTGCCATCTCTTCAAAATTCTTATGTCTCAAATAGTAACATACATCAACTAAAGCAATCTAAAGCAAAATTTTAACCTTGACAAAGGCTAATCAAGATATAATCGGCATTATTTTAGTTCTTATATAAGGAAAGTTAATGAGTATTCCTATTTATACTTACGATGCAATTATCGTTGGTGCTGGTTTAGCAGGTTGTGCAGCAGCTAGAGAGTTGCAAAATGCAGGTAAAAAAGTTGCTGTAATTACAAAATTACACCCTCTTAGAAGTCATTCTGGTGCAGCACAAGGTGGTGTTAATGCAGCATTTAGTGATGAAGATAGTGTTGAACTTCACGAATTTGACACAGTAAAGGGATCAGACTATTTAGCTGATCAAGATGCTGTTGAATTTATGTGTCAAAAAGCTCCTGAAACAATTAGATGGGCTGAGAGAATGGGAGCAGCATTTAGCCGTACTCCAGATGGAAAAATTGCTCAAAGACCTTTTGGTGGTCAATCTTCTCCTCGTGCATGTTATGCAAAAGATAGAACAGGATTAACTCTTCTTCAAACTATTTATGAACAAGCACATAGAGTTGGTGTTAAGTTTTGGGATGAGTGGTATGTTGCAGATCTTATTTATAAAGATGGAAAAGTTTCAGGTGTTGTAGCTTTTAATATCCGTGATATGAAAACTGTTATTTTTAATGCAAAGTCTGTAATGTTCGCAACTGGTGGATATGCAAGAAGTTATAAAATCAACTCTAATGCTCATGCTAATACTGGTGATGGTCTTTCTATCGTTGCTCGTCATGGTCTTCCTCTTGAAGATATGGAATTTGTACAATTTCATCCATCTGGACTATCTGGAAATGGTGTTTTAATCTCTGAAGCTGCTCGTGGAGAAGGTGGTCGCCTTTTCAACTCTGAGGGTGAAAGATTTATGGATAAATATGCTCCTAATGCTATGGAACTTGCA
Organism: Sulfurimonas sp.; assembly: GCA_027064515.1. Classification (GTDB taxonomy): domain Bacteria; phylum Campylobacterota; class Campylobacteria; order Campylobacterales; family Sulfurimonadaceae; genus Sulfurimonas. Next base: position 24,972 of record JAMOPL010000054.1, read on the forward strand.
TCTCGTGATGTTGTTTCTCGTGCTATTTTAAATGAAATAAGAGAGGGTCGTGGTGTTGGTCCTAGAAAAGATGCCGTATACATTGATGTAACTCATCTTGGTAAAGATTTAATTATGGAAAAACTTCCTGAACTTCGTGATTTAGCTATCACATTTTTAGGTCTAGATATGGTTAAAGAGCCTATCCTTATCTCTGCAACTGCTCACTACTCTATGGGTGGTATCCCAGTTGATATTGCAGGTCATGCTCGTAAAAACAATGACGAATTTATCGAAGGTTTTTATGCTGCTGGTGAGTGTTCATGTGTTTCTGTTCATGGAGCTAACCGTCTTGGTGCTAATTCTGTTTTAGAAGCTTTACTTTTTGGTCGTTTTGTTGGTAAAACAATGGTTTCTGATATTGAAAGTATAGAGCTTCGCCCTGCTACACAAGAAGATGCACAAACTGCATTAGATGAAATTGACTTTATTTTAGGTAACAATGGTGAAGAGAGTATCCCTAAATTAAGAGAAGAACTTCAACAATGTATGTCAGATAATGCTGGTGCATTTAGAACAGAAGATACTTTAAAAATTGCTGTTGATAAAATTAAAGAACTTCGTGAAAGATTTAAAAATATTCGTATTAAAGATAAATCTAAATTATTCAATACAGAGTTACAAGAAGCAATTGAATTTGGTCATATGATTGATTATTCTGCATTTATTGTTGAAAGTGCTGTTGCTAGAAAAGAGAGTCGTGGTGCTCATTATAGAGAAGATTTTCAAACTCGTGATGACGAAAACTTCTTAAAACACACTATGGCATATATGGATAAAAATGGTGATATTGAGCTTGATTACATGGATGTTGTTCTTGGCAAACATGAGTTAAGAGCTAGAACTTACTAAGGGGAATTTATGAGTACAAATACTATTACTACACAAAATATAAACTTCAAAGTATTTCGTTTTAATGCTAATGAAGATTATCTTCCATATTATGAGAAGCATGAGATGGAAGTAACTTCTGAAGAGGTTGTTTTAGATATATTAGATAGAATTAAATGGGAAAAAGATGGTAGTTTTTCTTACCGTCGTAGTTGTCGTCATGGTATCTGTGGGGCATGTGCGATTAAAGTAAATGGTCGTTCAACTCTTGCATGTAAAGAGAGTATGAATGATATGGTTGAACTTTTTGGTAAAGAACTTACTATTGAACCTCTTAGTATTAAAAGAGCTGTAAAAGATATGATTATTGATAAGGGTGATTTTTGGGATAAACATGAATCAATACACCCTTATCTTATATCTGATGTTGAAGAACATCCAGAACATGAACATTTAGTTACACCAGAAGAAGCTGATGAGTTAAATGAAGCAGATTTATGTATACAATGTGGTGCTTGTCATTATGCTTGTCCAGTTGTTGAAATAAATGATGATTTCTTTGGGCCAGCTGCATTTGCTAAAGCATACCGTTTTGAAGCTGATGTTCGTGATGATGCTCATGTTTCTAGATTAAATCACCTACATGAAGAGAAGCAAGGTCTTTGGGATTGTGTTAAATGTATGGAGTGTGCAGAGGTTTGTCCTAAAGATGTTAATCCTATTGATAAGATTACTAAACTTCACCAGATGCTATTTAAAGAGGGAGTTGCAACTTCTAATGTAGCTACTCGTCATGCTGTTGGATTCAAACACTCTATCGCTAAAAACGGTGTACTTGATGAGGGTGGCTTAGTTCTTTATTCTGAATTAGCAGGAATCGTTAAACATATACCAGTAGCACTTAAGATGTTCAGAAAAGGTAAAATAGTACCACCTTGGGGAATTGTTAAGTCAGAAAACCTAGATGAGATTCAAAAACTTGTTAAATCATCATCAACTGCAAAGTTCTAGGAGTAAATAGATGGAAAAATTAAAATACGCACTTTTTACAGGATGTACTGCTAAGCAAAGTACTCCTGAGCAAATGAAGTCTACTATGGCTGTTGCAGATAAATTAGGAATTGAACTTATAGAGTTAACAGAAGCATCATGTTGTGGAGCTTCTCACCTACAAGATTATGATGATTTTTTATCTTTAGTTTTAAATGCTAGAAATATAGCATATGCTGAAAAGCATGGTTTAACAATGGTTACTATTTGTAATACTTGTCAACTTAATACTGCTATGACTAAACATCGTTTAGATGAAAATGAAGATTTAAAAAATAAAGTTAATGAGAAACTAAAAGAGGTTGGTTTAGAGTACAAAGGTACTTCTAATGTAACTCACTTCTTATATGCAATTATTGATGATTTTGGTCTTGATAAACTTAAAGAGATGGTTGTTACACCACTTAGCCAATTTAATATTGCTCCTTTTTATGGTTGTCATAATATTCGTCCTTCAGAATTACAAAATAAAACTCATAAAACTAAAGAGAGTGCTTATAGACCAACTTCACTTGATGATTTAATCATTGCTTGTGGTGGTATAACTGTTGATTACAAAGAAAAAACTAAATGTTGTGGTTTCCACGCTGAATTACAAGCACCAAAAACTGCTGCGATTCTTACTGGTAATGCTATTGCTGGAGCAACAGATTCTAATGCTGATTGGATGGTAACACCTTGCCCTTTATGTCATCTGAAATTAGACACTCAAACTCATCATGCTAGTGAATCTATCGGTCGTGAAGTTGAACTTCCAGTTCTTCATATGCAACAAATGGTAGGACTTGCTCTTGGTTGTTCTGCTGAAGAGTTAGGCTTACAACATCACCTAGTAAATGTTGACTTCGTATAATTAATAAAATAAATACCCCTTTATAGATTTTCAAGATAAAACTTGAAAATCTATACTCATCTATCAAATGGAATCTTAATGTCGAACTCAATAGAAATAATATCTTGGAATGTAAATGGAATTAGAGCAATAGCAAACAAAGAAGCTCTTAAGTGGGTTGATGAAAGAGAACCTGATATTTTATGTTTACAAGAGATAAAAGCATTACAAGAGCAGATTCCAGAATCTTTGTATGATAAAAAATATGAAGAAACCATAATAAATTCTGCAACAAAAAAAGGTTATAGTGGTACTTTAACATGGAGTACTTTACAAAGTGATTACAACTCTATATGTGAAGATATTGATACTCTAGTAGAGGGTCGTATTGTTGAAACACATTATGATGATATAGTTTTATTTAATGTTTATTTTCCTAATGGTCAAAAAAATGAGGAAAGGTTAGCATATAAAATGAAATTTTATGATGATTTTTTAAAATACTGTGAAAAACTAAAAGAGAATGGAAAATCAATTATTATCTGTGGTGATGTAAACACTGCACATAAAGAGATTGATCTTAAAAATCCAAAGGCTAACTCAAAAAAATCTGGTTTCTTACCTGCTGAAAGAGCATGGATTGATAAACTATTAGAATATGGTTACATAGATACTTTTAGATATGTTAATGGGGATGAAATAGATAGATATAGTTGGTGGTCATATCGTTCAGGAGCAAGGGAAAAAAATGTTGGCTGGAGAATAGATTATTTTTTTATAAGTGAAGATTTATGTGAAAATCTTGAAGATGCTTTTATACTTGATGATATTACTGGCTCCGATCACTGCCCTGTTGGGATTAGAATCTCAATCTAATTAACTATTATTTACAATAATAAAGATAAAATCTTAATTACAAAAACTAAGGACTTTTTTTGCTTAATTTACCAAACTTACTAGCATCGCTTCGTATACTAATTGCTCCATTTATGTTTTGGATAATTTTAAATCCTGAAATTTTTACAGATAATGGATACCATATCAGTTGGAACTATTACTTTGCTTCACTTCTATTTGTTTTAGCAAGTGCTACTGATTTTTTTGATGGTTATATAGCTCGTCAATGGAATCAGATGACAATGCTTGGAGCTATTTTAGATCCTCTAGCTGATAAAATGCTTACAATTGCAGCTTTTTTAGGTTTAATGATGATAGGTGAAGCTTCAGCTTGGGCAATTTATATAATTGTTGTTAGAGAACTATTTATCACTGGTCTTCGTACAGTTGCTGTTAGTGAGGGGCTAGAGGTTAAAGCTTCTTGGGCAGGTAAGGTTAAAACTGTTGCACAAATGATTGCAATAGGTTTCCTTCTAATGCATTGGAATTTTGGAAATGAACTTTTATGGATTGCTACTGCGTTAACAGTATATTCTGGTTTAGAATATCTATATGGATTTAAAAATGCTTTATTAAAAGGAAAAAAATAATGTCTTGGTTAGTATCTCTTTTAGTTCTTTCGGCACTAATATTTTTTCATGAATTAGGTCACTATTTAATGGCTCGTGCTGTTGGTGTTTATGTAGAAGTTTTTAGTATAGGATTTGGTAAGAAACTATTTTCATTTCATAAATGGGAAACACAGTGGAGTATATCAGCTATCCCTCTTGGTGGATATATTAAGATGAAAGGGCAAGATGATAGTGATCCTACAAAAATAAGCCTAGATGATGATAGTTACAATGTAAAAACACCAACTCAAAAAATTATGATTCTTTTAGCTGGTCCATTCGCTAATTTTGTTCTTGCTTTTGTTTTATATTTTATAATTGCACTTGGACAACCAAATATTCTATCTCCTGTAATTGGTAATGTTATAAAAGATTCTCCTGCATTTGTTGCTGGTCTAGAATCTAACGATACAATTCGTTCTATTAATGGAGTAGAGATAAAAACATGGGAAGAGATGGCGAAACACATCTCAACAGCAGATGGCTCACTAAATTTAGAGATTCTAAGGGGTGGATTTATAGAACATAAAATTCTTACACCGAAACTTAGTGAAACAAAAAATATGTACGGCGAAACTATACAAAAAAAGATGATAGGAATCAGCAGTGCTGGAGTTACCCATAAATTAGATTTAGGTATAGTTGAGAGTATCTCTTATGCCACTAAACAAACTATCTTTGCATCAACAATGATATTTACAGGCTTACAAAAACTTATAGTGGGAGATGTTCCAGCAAATGAGTTAGGTGGGGTTATAAGTATAGTTAAATTAACTTCTGATGCAACTGATGCGGGTTGGATGAGTGTCCTATTTTTTGCAGCACTTATCTCTGTAAACTTAGGAGTTCTTAACCTACTCCCAATTCCAGCACTTGATGGTGGACATATTATGTTTAATCTCTATGAATTGATAACAAAAAATGTACCGAGTGAAGCAGTAATTGTCAAACTAACTATCGCTGGTTGGGCTATTCTTTTTTCGCTTATGGGATTAGGACTATATAATGATATTAATAGGTTAATAGGATAAAATTTTGGAATTTACTAACAAAGCTACTTATTGATAGTGCTTTGGATATTAACCATACTTTAGAGCATTTAGATAGAGCAATTTTTGATGAGAATAGTGTATAGTTTTAAATATTATTTTGATAAAATCATACAATTATAATTAATAAACGGAATAAAAATGACTGAAATAGAATACAAAATATATATAGATGATGTAATAAGAAGAGTAGAGAGTGCAAGACTAAGAGTAAGCGATCACCACATAGTTAAAATAGTTGCAATTAGTAAATATTCTAAGAGTGATGAGATAGAAAAACTCTATAACATTGGTCAAAGAGCTTATGGTGAGAATAAGGTTCAAGACTTAAAAGTTAAAGCAATTGAACTTGACGAATTACCAATAGAGTGGCATTTCGTAGGAAATCTACAAAAAAATAAAATCAATAATCTGCTAGATATAAACCCTGCTCTATTTCACGCTCTAGATTCTATGGAGTTAGCGATAGAGTTACAAAAAAAACTAGAGGCAAAAGATATGACATTTAATGCCCTACTACAAATCAACTCAGCAAAAGAAGATTCAAAACATGGGGTTATGCCTGAAATTGCAAAAGATATTTACGAGCAAATCCAAAAAAAGTGTCCAAATATAAATCTGAAAGGTGTAATGAGTATAGGTGCTAATAGTGATGATAAAGAGATAATTAGAAATAGTTTTATCACAACTCACAACATCTATAAAGAGATAGAATCTGCTACCATCTGTTCTATGGGTATGAGTGGAGATTTTGAGATGGCGATTGAGTGTGGCTCAAATATGGTTCGTCTTGGCTCTGTGATGTTTAACAAGTAATTATAACTCTAAGATTCTCTTTTTTTGAATCTTACTGAGTTATTATCTTGATTCTCTACATAAGATAACTGATACTCAATCATCTTCTCAAAAGGGTTTAAAAAATTATCAAATCCTTTTTGAGATATATTTTCCACATCCCATCTGTTTAGCAATTCCAAAACTCTTAATGTCGATTCTATCGTAGATAAGCAATACTCAGCAGGTTGCTCTTTTATTTTAAACTGAGATAGCTTTGTATTGTCAAAACTTATATAGTTTAATCTATTTAGATTTTTACTCTCTTTTAACATTTTTTTAGAACAAGCCCATGTAGAATCTATTAAAAATATCGCCATATCTTTATCAGAATCTTCTAACCTTGGTAATTCATTACTAATATTTATAGCATCCTCTGATGGATAAAGCACAAAGCTATTATAGGTATCTATTATCTCATTTATCTCTTTATGATTTGTAAAATCTATACCTATAAAAAGTTTAGAATTATTTAAAGATAGATGAGTTAAATGCCCCGAACCATTTTTAATTTTTTTGAACTCTTTTGGGTGCATTAAGATTATAAACTTCGTTTTCGTATCTATCTCATTTATATAAGAACACATACAAGAACTTTTTGGTCGATAACATCTGTAACATCGGTCTCTGTCTTTATAAGTAGTGATTTGAATATCCTTTAATCAAATAATTTGCTATTATATCAAATAAATTAAACAGGAGTGTTTTTGGATAATAAATATGATCTTATTGTTGTTGGTGCTGGGGCTAGTGGAATCATATCGGCAATTATCTCGGCAAGAGATGGCAAAAAAGTTTTAATCCTAGAAAAGTTATCTCAAATAGCTTCTAAACTAAAAGCTACTGGTGGTGGAAGATGTAATCTAACAAACACACTATCCAATAGTGACTTTATGAATTCATTTGGTAAAAATGGTCGTTTTATGCAAGATGCTCTTAAAGAGTTTGATTATAAAAATTTACAACTTTTTTTTAAAGAGATTGGGGTAGAGACTCATGCTCCTGATGGTTTTAGAATCTTCCCCACTTCCCACTCATCAGTAACAATTATCAAAGCACTTCAAAATGAGATGGATAGACTAAATATAGAGATTCTACTCTCACAAAAAGTGATAAAGATTCTACAAGAGGAAAATAGTGTAACTGGAGTACAAACTCAAAACACTATATATAAAACATCAAATATCATTTTAGCCTCTGGTGGTTTAGGATACCCTACTCTTGGTGCTGAGGGTGATGGATATTTAATCTCAAAAGAGTTAGGTCATAGTGTAAGTGAGCTACACCCAGCGATGATGCCACTAAATACAAAAGAGAGTTGGGTTAATGAATGTAGAGCCGATACTATCTCAAAAGTTGAGCTAAAAGTAGATATAAAAAAACATAAAAAACTTCATGCTAATGGTGATCTGATTTTTACAAAAAAAGGGATTCGTGGTCCTGTTGTTTTGGATTTTGCAAGAGAGATAACACCCTTACTCTCAAAATACGATGAAGTACCTCTTCTCTTAAACCTTACAAAAGGGATGAATGAGGATGAGATTTTAAAACACTTTAAAAATGAGATAAATAAGAATCAAAATATAAATATAATCCAATTAGTTAAAACTATATTAGTAGAATCTTTGTCTATTCAGATATGTAAGTTAGCTGATGTAGATAAAGATTCTAAACTAAATAAGATAGATGGTTCATCTCGTGCAAAACTGATAAATTTACTTGCTTGGACACCATTAACAATAATAGGACATGATGGTTTTAAAATGGCAATGATAACTAGAGGTGGAATCAATCTAAAAGAGATAGATCCAAAAACTATGCAAAGTAAAATTATAAAAGGCTTATACTTTTGTGGAGAGATTATGAATCTTGATGGACCATGTGGAGGGTATAATCTCCAATGGTCTTTTTCTAGTGGCTATTTAGCTGGGCTTCTTAATAAAAATAACGGATAGAAGCAAATCCATAAACTGAACTCTTTTCAATCTGTTTGACTTGAGAAGATTCCACTATCCCACCAAGAGCAAAAACTTTTATATCAGTTTTTTTTAAAAGCTCTTTTAAATCTTCTAGCCCTTTTGGTTCACCCTTGTTTGGTGAGGTAAATATTGGGCTATATGTTACGGCATCAGCACCAAGTTTTTGTGCTTTTAAAACCTCATCATGAGTATGTGTACTTATGATAACTTCAAGTCCTAACTCTTTTGCATACTCTACTCTTTCAAACTGACTAGATGTCAAATGAACCCCTTTAGCACCAAGTTTTTTTGCTAAATCTACATCTCTATGTATAAAACTTTTAACATTCTCAAACTGATTACAAACCTCTACAAAGTGGGAAGCTTGTATCTTATAGTTTGGATTTGATTTATCACGATAAAGTGCATAAGTGGGAGAGTGTTCAGCAAATTGCTCATGTAATATACGGCGAAAAATTGCAGGGGTATCTGTGTAGAACTCTCTTGAAGTTATAAGATACTTTTGCATTTTTTTATCTTAAAAGTGGATTTGGTGAGCGAGTTAGAGATTCTGGTTTTACAAACTCTACTTTTTCAACTTTTATATCATTAGCCATTCTATCATAAATCCCTACAATATGATTATCTAATCTGTCTAATAGATACAACTCATCTTGCTGATATTTAGCTTTTGATTCAGCTATAAACTCTTGTAAAAAATTTAATTTCTCTAAATCATCTGCTAACTCTATACTCTCTATTTTAAGCTTAATCTCATCATACTCTTCCCCACAAGATTCAAGAAAATCATAAGATAAATCCATAGTTTTCATAGTATCTAATGCCTTAGTAAATCTAAAATGGTTGTAAAGCATACAACCAACAAAATACTCAATATCTGATGGTTCAAATTCAGAATACTGATTATCCTCTATCTCAAATCGTTTATGCCAAGTGTTTAATATCTCTTCTATTTTTTTATTCATAATAGTATTATAGTTCCTTTAATTTAACAAACATCTTTATGTGCCATTCTCTTTAATTCACTACAAGAGAATCCTGCTTCTTTTCTTCCATCTATATTTAGATTCTTAGGTCTTAGGAAACCTTGTGGATAGTATTTATCTATTATCTCAAAATAAATTTCTGGTGAAACTCCATCTTTTTCACAAGCATAACTAAACCAAACATCACCCTTTTTTACATGCTCAATCTCTTCCTCTAAAATTATAGTTAGTGCAGATGTTAGTTTTTCTATCATCTTGTTTTTTGGTAATCTTTGTAGCTTTGATAGAATCATAGGTGTAGCATCAAGTCCATTTGCTTCTAAGTAACGGGGAACAACTGCCATTCTCTCTAATAGTGTTTGGGTCTTTTGTGAAGCTTCAAAGAGTGAGTTATGAACCTCAATATCACCATAGTTAGCACCAAGCTCATTTAAAAGCTCCTCCAACATCAAAAAGTGTCTTATCTCATCATCGGCAACTTCTAACCAGTCATCATAATACTTTTTAGGTAATCCTCTAAACCTATAAACAGCATCAAGTGCCAAGTCGATGGCTGAGTACTCAATATGAGCGATAGCATGAAGTAAAAACACCTGCCCCTCTTTTGTAGTAAGATTCCTTCTCTTTGGAACATCTTGTGGTGAGATGATTTTACATATAGTTGAGTATGATGGAATCTCAAACTCTTTTGCTTTTTCATCTGTTTCAAATGAAATATTTTCTGCTTTATAATCACTATATAGTTTATTATATAGTTCTATTTTTTTTGATGGTTTTGTAGCTTCAAGTATAAGCTCAATCTCTTTATAAAAATTCATATTGTAATAATGCGATAATCACACTAAAAAAGAGATTATAAAAATAGAGTTGTATTTTGAAAATATAGTATAGATGATGCTTTTATTCTCATTGTTATTCCTCTTTTTTATAATTGTAGCTTTCATAGATAAATTCATAGATATAACAAGATATTAAAGCTAAAATATCCATACTATTAAGATGGAGTAAACAATGTACGAGAATGCACTAGATTCTAAACTAAACAAAAGAGAGAAATACAAGGCTAGACTTAAACCTTATGATTACTATCTAAAAGAGTTTGATACTATTGACTTTGAGAGTTTAGGTGAAGGAGATAGATTTTATCTTCAAGATTTTGGAATCTTTAACACTGATTTTTTGGAAGATGAATTTACTATGAGACTTCGTGTTCCTGCTGGTAGACTTACTACTGAACAATTTTCTCACATAGCTGATGTTGTAAAAGAGTATGATTTAGTAATGATTATAACTGCTCGTGGTGGAATCCAACTTCATGAGCTTGAAGCTGAGAATGTTTTAGAAATTTGGAAAAAGCTAAATACTCATGGACTCACAACTTGGCAAAGTTTTGGGGATAATATCCGTAATATTGTTGGTGATGTTTATGATGGTTGTGGCAAATATGCTGAAATTGAAGTTTATGACTTAATTTTACAAATGCAAAATTATATTGTAGAGAATCCCCGTTATGTTGGGATGCTTCCCCGTCGTGTGTCTCTTGGAATTTCAGGTAATAGTGCTAGTGTAAGCTCATTTTTTGCAAACGATATATATTTCGCACTTGCAAAAAAAGATGGTGTGTTTGGGTTTAATGTTTATATGGGTGGTAAAAACACTGAGGTAGCACAATGTGCTGATATATTTTTACTTAAAAGTGAAGTATTTGATTTTTTCAAAGCATTTGTTGAAGCATTTTATCTACATGGATCAAGATTCTCTCGCTCCAAAACAAGACTTTTTTATATGATAGAAGAAAAAGGTATGGATGGTCTTAAAAAACATATACTTCAAGAGTACAAAAAACCTTTTGTAAATGCTGGTGAACTTATACTTAAAAAAGTGATTTTTTCTCAAAATGAGGAGTTAAAAGATGGTTCATTCTCATTTTGTTACCAAACAGATTTTGCAAGACTAAAACCTGATGAGATGCAAAAGATAGCAAAATTTGCAAATGAAAATAGTGCAGAGATTCGTATAGGGATAGATCAAAACATCTATCTACTTGGACTAAAAGAGAGGAGTATTCCATTTGAATCTCCTGCCCTTAGTGCAACAGTACTCTCCTGTGCAGGAAACCTATGCCCTTATGCTGTTTGGAGTATCAAAGATGAAACATCATACTTACCCTTAGAAAAAATCAATAAACATGGTATTCAGATAGGGTTTTCAGGGTGTGCTAAAGGTTGTGGACGACATAGACATACAGATATAGGTCTGATAGGACTAAAAACAAATCATTTTGGTGATACTGATGGAGGGGCTAGAATCTTCATAGGTGCAGTTCATACAACTGGCTCAACAACTGGAAGATTACTATTTTCTATGGTTCCATTTGTCCATCTTAATGATACAATAGCACTTATAATATCTATCTATGAACTTAGTGGCTATACTGATTTTGAAGAGTTTTCACACAAGATTCTAAGTAACTATTCAGAAGAGTTCTTATCTATGTGGATTTTAGGATGTATAGAAACTACACAGATTCTAAAACTTGAAAAACTAGATTCTATACAAGATTATGAGATTGAAAAGAAGATTATTCAAACTACATTTAATAAGGTTGATTTTATAGAATCACTAGATGAAGATTTCAAAAAATCTATCAGAGCCATCTCTAAAAAACTATGGACAATAGAGGGTGCAGACCCAATGTATAAACCAAATATAAATAGAACAAGTTATAGATAAATATAAAACTTAAGGAATGAAATATATGAATGAAGAAACAGAAATAACAGAAAAAAAAGTAGAAAAAAAATACTATGACCATATAAGTGTGGCTAAAAGAACTTCTCAGTTAGCTTATTTTGTGGCACAACATGACAAAATAACCATACTTGATTTAGTTCTTAAGGAGAAAGATTCTAAAAAAACTATTATCATCACAAAAAGTAAAAAATCTGCTGATGAACTCTATTTTCATCTAAAAGATAATAATTTAAAAGTTCGTGCGATTCATGGAAACCATAAACCTGAAATTGTAGAGGAATCGGCTAAAATATTTGATGACGGTGAGATAAATATTATTATCACAACAGATATGATTCTTCAATCTCTTGAACTTAAAAATATTGAACTTATTATAAACTACGATCTTCCTCTTGAGCCAATGGATTATTTTAAAAGACTTCGTTTAGTTGATGAGATTGGTGAATCTATCTCTTTTGTAAGTGCTGATGAAGATGGTATGCTTAGCACAATAGAACTTCTTATGAAGATAGAGATGCCCGATGCTATTCTTGATGGATTTGAGCCTACACCTTTTGTAGAAACATATAAACCTAAAAAGAAAAAACCTCGTCATAAAAAAAATAAATCTAAAAAAGATTATAAAACATCAATTTAGTGTTAAAACTATTTTAAAGTCTCTATATCGATAAGTTCAACTCTTTCACAATCTTTTTTCAACAATTTCTTAGCAGTTGCATCCTCTTCTGCAAGAGATAAAATATCTGCAAAATCATTTTTATCTACCTCAAAACTATACAATTCTTTTACAGTTTCAATTTTCAATGAAGATTCTAACTTATTGGAAGATAGAGTGATATTTCTAAAACCTTTGGCAAATTCACTTTTTATAGTCTTAAGCACTTTTTCATTTAAAAGTAACTCTTGAATTGTTATCTCTTTATTTAAATCAGCTTTGCATAATATTTTATAAGTTACCATAATTGTTCCATCCATCTTTTTTCCTTTATTTATATAAGTAACTTTAACATCAAATAGTAGATTATAAGGATTTTATGACAAAATGTAATATTTTAAAAAGGGATTACAGATTCTTAGAATCTGTAATCTTGTAGAAATTTATTTTTCAAATTGAGGTTGAATAAACGGTATCACCTGCTTTTTACGGCTTAATACACCATCTAACCAAGTTTGAGAATCTTCTAATTTACATTCAAATGCATTCTCAAATTTACTTTCGTCATCACTAACTACTAAAAGTTGTGAACCCTCTTTCATAATATCAGTTAGAAGGATTAACACACTATGCAGTCCACTCTCATCTTTTAGTTTTTTCATATCTTCAAAAAGCATCTCTTTTTTATCATCAAAAACACTTAAGTCTACAACTTCAAGTTGCCCTATTCCGAGTTTTTCACCACCCATTGTGAACTCTTTGTAGTCTCTTGTAGTTAACTCACGAGCTGTTGCTCCATCTACTGCTGACTTTACGATAAACATCTCCATACCAAGTGCTTTATAATCCTCTATCTCAGCAATTTTTGCTAACTCTTTGACAACTTTTGTGTCAATTTTTGTACAAGTTGGTGATTTAAAAATTACAGTATCACTAAGAATCGCACAAAGCATCATCCCAGCTATATCTTTAGGAATCTCAACATTGTAATAATCATAAGCCTCTTTTATAACAGTATTTGAACACCCAATAGGTCTTATCCAACATTCTAATGGAGTAGAGGTTGTTAAATCACCAAGTTTATGATGATCATAGATTCCTAAAATAGTAGCTTCTTTTATATCTTTTGGTGCTTGACCTAAATCTGAAAAATCTACTAGATAAACATTTTCACCAGCATAAGATGTTTTAAGTTCAGGAGTTGTACCATTAAATTTATTTAAAATAAATTCAGTTTCAGCAGATATATCACCTTGACGAGTTGCAATGCAATCTTCACCAAGTTGATTTTTCAAGTAAGCAAGAGAGATTGCTCCAATGATAGAATCTGAATCTGGATTAGTGTGACCAAAAATATATGTAGACATTTAATAACCTTAATTAATTTTTCCTAATTATATCAAAGATTTTTAATAACTACTTTACAAATCCAATTCAGTTTTTACACAGTTTTTTCCACTATCTTTTGCTAAAAAAAGTGCTTCATCAGCTCTACCTATAACTTTTTCAACATTATCCCCAATTCTTACTTGTGCCACACCAAAACTTACACTAACTTTACCAACCTCATCTATCTCTAATTTTTCTATATATTTTCTTATTTTTTGAGCTATTTTAGTTGCATTTATTATATTTGCAGTCGGCAATAAAGCTACAAATTTATCACCACCCCATCTACATATAATATCTATATTTCTTAAAATTTTTAAAACAGATACTGAGATTTGTATTAAAACTTTATCCCCATTATTATGTCCATAAGTATCATTTATTTTTTTAAAATAATCTATATCTAACATAATAAGTGTCATATCATTATCTCTTTGAGCCATTGCACTATATGCATTTATAAAAAGTTTAGAAAATGTATACCTAGTATAAAGCCCTGTAAGAGAATCAGTAGAAGCCATCTTTTCATATTCTATATTTTTATTTTTAAGCAAATTATTTAGTTCATTTAACTCTTCTTGATGCTCTTGCATAATAATCACCCATTTTGAGTAAGTCAAAGATATTAACTCTTTTTGAGTGATAATACCAGCTAACTCACCATTGTTATCTACAACAACAACTCTTTTATATTGTTTATTATTTATAAATTCTAAAGCCTTTTTAATTGTAGAATCTTTTTGTATAGTTTCAATAGGAGTAGTCATATATTGAGATACAGGAGCATTAAAATCTTTTTCATATTTAACAAGATTAATTACATCTTTTGTTGTTAAGATTCCTATCGGTTTAAAATTTTCAACAATTACTATATTATCAAAAGATTCATCAACCATTATACTAAGTAATTTTGATGTTATCTCTGTTTTATTAGCCCATTTTACCTCACTATTTAGTTTTAAAAAGTCTGATAATCTGTAATTTTCCATCAATGATTCGGGGTCTATATTACTAGTTATATCACTATTAGTTATCACACCATATAGAGAATTATCTTTATTTACAACACAGATAAATTCAACAGAATCATTCAAATCACCTAATATTTCTAAAATATTTTGAGTTGTTTTTATAGTTGGCATTTTTGTTAGATTCAAACTAGATAAAGGTAATGATAAATTAATACCACTTTTTTGTACTTTTAATAAATCTATTACTGAAAAAATTCTAAAAGAACCGTTGTCTAAAACTATCAAATTTCTATGATTATTTTCTACTATACACTCTATCGCAGTAGCTATTGCATCATCAATATCTACACTTATTACTGAAGTTGTAGCTATATCCTTAATTAATGGAAATTTCATATATCACCTTTATTATCTATGTAGTTCTAACTCTTTTTTTAAATACTCACCTGTATATGAACCTGTTGTTTCATAATCATTTGCTAAATCTTCAGGTGTTCCCTCGGCAATAATCAATCCACCACCAGAACCACCCTCTGGACCCATATCTATAACCCAGTCAGCATTTTTAATCATATCTAAGTTATGT
Source organism: Sulfurimonas sp. (assembly GCA_027064515.1). GTDB lineage: Bacteria > Campylobacterota > Campylobacteria > Campylobacterales > Sulfurimonadaceae > Sulfurimonas. The sequence goes on from JAMOPL010000054.1 coordinate 40,435, forward strand.
TCTATTATTAACATAGAGTTACCTAACTCCACAAAGTTATGTAAAACTTTTGTAAGTCTATCAACATCAGCAAAATGAAGTCCAGTTGTCGGCTCATCTAAAATATATAAAGTTTTTCCTGTATCTTTTCTACTCAATTCTTTACTTAGTTTTATCCGTTGAGCTTCTCCACCTGAAAGTGTTACTGCATTTTGCCCAAGAGAAATATAACCAAGACCAACATCAACTATTGTTTTTAATTTTAAATTTATTTTAGGGATAGGCTCAAAAAACTTAAAAGCTTCATCAACACTCATATTTAAGACATCTGAAATACTCTTGCCTTTATAAAGAACCTCTAAAGTTTGTTGATTATATCTTCGCCCTTGACAACTATCACACTTTACTAAAATATCTGGTAGAAAGTGCATCTCTATCTTAATCTCACCCTCACCCTGACACTTCTCACATCTACCACCCTTAACATTAAAACTAAATCGTGAAGTTGTATACCCTCGAATCTGAGATTCTTTAGTTTGTGAAAAAAGATTTCTTATCTCATCCATCACACCAGTATAGGTTGCAGGATTAGATCTTGGTGTACGACCTATTGGGCTTTGGTCAAGATAAATAACCTTATCTACATGTTCAAGCCCTGTTATCTCTACACCTGCTATCTTATTTACTTTTCTAGCATGATTCAACAACTCTCTCGCAGTTGGTAAAAGAGTTTGAAGCATTAATGAACTTTTTCCACTACCACTTACTCCTGTTATACAAACAAAATTATTTAATGGAATCTTTGCACTAAGATTCTCTATATTGTTAAGAGTTACATTTTTAATCTCTATATGTTTATCTTGCTTTCTTCTATAAAAATACTCTATCTTTTTTCTACCATAAAGATAATCAGCAGTAAGAGTTTTAGCTTTTTTAAGTTTGGCTAATGTTCCACTAAAAACAACTTCACCACCAAATTTTCCAGCACCCTCACCTATATCTACAATAAAATCTGCATTTTCAATAGTTTCTTTGTCATGCTCAACAACTATTACACTATTACCTTTTTCTTGTAAACTTCGTAAAGTACGAATTAGTTTTTGAGTATCTCTTTCATGTAAACCAATACTTGGCTCATCAAGAACATATAAAACACCTGTAAGCCCACTTCCTATTTGAGAAGCGATTCTAATTCTCTGAGCTTCTCCACCACTAATAGTTCTAGCATCACGACCCAGTGTTATGTAACCTAAGCCAACATCAAATAAAAAATATAATCTTTCACGAATTTCATTTAAAATAGGTTGTGCTATTTGAGTTTCTCTTGAATTCATATAAGAGAAGTTTTCCTTATCTGCAAACCACTCATAAGTTTTTGCTATTGGCATCTCTAAAAGTTGGGATATACCTTTACCAGCAACTCTTACAGCTAAAGATTCTAATTTTAATCTATTTGAGTTACAAATATTACAAACTTTTTCACTCATATAGTCTGCTAATTCTTTTTGGTCTTTAAACATATCGTAAGCGATTCTAATGATTCCAGGAAAGGTTCTTTTAACTTCGTGCTTTTTCCAAAGAAAAGTAATCTCTTCTATATTTCCATGCAGTATCGCTTTTTGTTGATGAGGTTCCAATTCTGAATATGGGATAGTTACATCTATACCATTTATGGCACAAAACCCTTTTAAAAATGTAAAATAGTAACCCTTATTAAATCCATAAACAATTTTTACAGCGCCTTTCTCTATGCTTAAGTCTTGATCTATAATTTTTTCATGGTCAAGTGCATAGCGAAGCCCTAAACCATCACATTCTGGACAAGCACCCTTTGGTGAATTAAAAGAGAAAGATAAAGGTTCAAGTGGATCAAAACTGATTTTACAATCAAAACAAGCATTATGTTCAGAATAATGTATATGAGATACTTTTATATCTAACTCTTTATGGTTTAGAATCTCTATCTCTAACTCTCCATAACTCTCTTTTAATGATTTTTCAACATCAGCAGAGATTCTCTCCTTATTTTCCTCTTTTACTACTACTCTATCTATTACAACTTTTATAGTGTGTTTTTTTGTTTTTGAGAGTTCTATTTCATCATCAAGCCTAACCATTACACCATCTATCATAGCTCTAACATATCCTTTATGAACAAGAGATTCTAATAAATCTGCAAAAGAACCTTTTTTTTCACGAATAAGTGGAGCTAATAAAACAAGCTTTGCACCATCAGGTAGTTTTGCAACCTCACCAATAATATCTGAAGCTGACATTTGTGAAATAACTTTCTTACATTTATGGCAATGCTGAATCCCAACACGAGCATAAAGAAGTCTAAAATAGTCATATATTTCAGTAATAGTTCCAACTGTTGAGCGAGGGTTTTTTGAAGTTGTTTTTTGATCTATTGCGATAGCTGGAGTAAGCCCCTCTATCTTATCTACATCAGGCTTACCAACCCTATCTAAAAATTGACGGGCATAAGATGAAAGAGATTCCATATATCTTCTCTGACCCTCTGCATAAAGAGTATCAAAAGCTAAGGTAGACTTACCACTACCACTAATTCCAGTCATAACAACTAGCTCATTTTTTGGTATCTCTAAATTAATATTTTTTAAATTATTTTCTCTTGCACCAGTAATTTTAATAGTATCTTTTTTCTTCAATTTTCACCTTTAAAACTCATAATAATTCTTAATGATAACACAAATTTAAAAACACTTAAAGCTTTTTAGATATAATTGCATATTATTATAAAAGGGTATAAAGATGAATATCGTAACAGGTTCTTCAACAGCACTTATAACTCCATTTAAAAATGGAAAACTAGATGAGCAAACTTATGCTGCATTAATTCAAAGACAAATTAACAACGGTATGGACGCAGTTTGTCCAGTTGGAACTACGGGTGAGAGTGCTACTCTTACAAGTGATGAAGATATTAGATGTATGGAGATTGCCGTTGAAGTTTGTAAAGGCACAAACACTAAGGTACTTGCAGGAGCTGGTAGTAACTCTACAGCCGAAGCTATAAATACAGCTAAAAGAGCTTTAGATTGTGGAGTAGATGCTATTTTCTCTGTTTCACCTTACTATAACAAACCATCTCAAGAGGGTCTTTACCAACACTATAAAACTATCGCAGAATCTGTACCTGATTTACCTTTTATGCTTTACAATGTACCAGGGAGAACAGGGGTAGATATTTCAGCAGATACAACTATCAGACTTTTTAACGATGTAAAAAATATCTATGGTGTAAAAGAGGCAACAGGTTCTTTAGAGAGAACAGTTGAACTTTTATCTCGTTGTCCTGAACTTAAAGTTTTTTCTGGTGATGATGCTATCGACTACCCTATTTTAGCAAATGGTGGAGCTGGAATCACTTCTGTAACTTCTAATCTTATGCCTGATCTGAAATCAGAACTTGTAAGACTAGCATTAGCTGGTGATTTTGCAGGGGCTAAAGCTATTAATGATAAACTTTATCCACTTAACTCTGTAATGTTCTGCGAATCAAACCCTATCCCTATCAAAGCTGCTATGTATATTGCAGGACTTATTGATACTTTAGAATATAGACTTCCTCTTACTCCCCCATCTTTAGAGAGTATGAAAAAAATCGAAGAAGTTATGAAAAATTACGATATTAAAGGACTTTAAAAATGGCTGAAAAAACAATGACAGGTAAAACTCTTTTTATCTCTGGTGGTACTCGTGGAATCGGTAAAGCAATCGTTTATGAGTTCGCTTCAAAAGGTTGTGATGTAGCATTTACTTATGCTTCAAATATTGATATTGCTAATGAGATTATTGCTGATATTCAATCTCAATTTGGTATTAAAGCAAAAGCTTACAAACTAGATATTATGGAACCACTCACATATAAAGATGTTTATAAAGAGTTTGATGAGGATTTTGATAGACTTGATTACTTTATCTCAAATGCTATCATCTCTGGTCGTGCTGTTGTTGGTGGTTTTGCTCCATTTATGAGACTTAAACCAAAAGGTCTAACAAATATCTATACTGCAACTGTCTCAGCATTTGTTGTTGGTTCTCAAGAAGCAGTAAAAAGAATGGAAAAAACTGGTGGTGGTTCTATCATCTCTATGAGTTCAACTGGTAACCTTGTATATACTCCAAACTACTCTGGTCACGGTACAAATAAAGCTGCTGTTGAGACTATGGTAAAATATGCTGCTGCTGAACTTGGTGAGAAAAATATCCGTGTTAATGCAGTAAGTGGTGGTCCAATTGATACAGATGCACTTAAAGCATTTCCTAATTACGAAACTGTAAAAGCTGAAGTTGTTAAGCGTTCTCCACTAAGTAGAATGGGTGATGCGACTGATTTAACAGGTGCTTGTGCATTTCTTTGTTCTGAATCAGCTTCATGGTTAACTGGTCAAACTATCGTTATAGATGGTGGAACTTCTTTTCAGTAAAATAGAACATTTATAACATATATTAACCTTAGGTATATGTTATAAAAACATCCTTTTAACTAAAAAACTAACAATCAAAAAATAGAAAAACACTAGCATTTTTCTATGTAAATCTACACTAATTATATCTTTTAAATGTACTCCAAGATAAACACCAATTAGTGATGATATTCCAATAATCACACCACTTTCATAATCAATATTTCCTAAAATAGAGTGTGATATCAAACCAGCAATAGATGAAAAAACTACAAAAAATAATCCTGCTGATATAGCCTTTTTAAGTGGAACATATAAAAAACCAACTAATATTGGTACCAATATAATACTACCACCTACACCAATACTCATACTCATAATTCCAAGTAATATACCTATTATAAAAAGTATTTTAGAATTTATATTTTTTTGTAACTTATGCTCTTTAGTTTTAAAGAAAACTCTCACTAAAGCAAATATTGTAAAAGCTAAAAATATAAATTCCAAAATTTCACTACTTAGATAAACAACAACATATCCACTCAACAATGCACCAAAAAAACCACCACTTCCTATGATAGTTACCATAGATATATCTAAAGTCCCTTTTTTATTATTTAAATAGCTACCATAAATTGAACTAAAGACCATCTGTACAACAGATATACCAATCGCATTTTTCATCTCATATCCAAACAGTAAAAGTATAGGGATAAGGATTGTTCCACCACCTATACCGAAAAGTCCAGACAATGTTCCTACAAATAAACCTAAAAATATTAATTCAAACATTTGACTCCACTATATTTTATTATTTTACTCAAATCTCTTTTTATACTACTATTAATTAAAATTTTACTTATTATTTACATCTAATTAAAGTATAATAAAATATTAATTATAAAAGGTACTCTATGTTAAACAACATCATTACAGCCTCAGCGAATTTTTGCATTCACCAAATCCGTGAACCCCATAAAATTATTGATACTATCCCTAATAAAAAAACAATTATAGTATATATTGATATAGAAACTAACAATATAAAAAAATATAGAATATATTTAGCATCAGATTTTAATTTTATGCAAAGAATTTCATATATATTTCTTGAAGAAACTGATTGTGATGAACAAACACTTGTAGATATGGCACTTGAAACTGCTAATCTAATTATAGGTAGTGCAAAAGTGATTGCTGAAGATGAAAATAAAAATACATTTATTATGAAAACTCCTCACTTTGTTAAAATAGATAAGTATGATTTAGAATATGATGATTTTAAAGTTTTTAAAATAGGAGACGATGAACTTCTAATTTCAATCAAGGAATTAAGTTGAGCCAACCAGATGTAAAACAAATCAACAAATATGATACCTCCAATAAGGATGATGAACTTTCATGGATGGACTATTCAGGTCTATTAGATATGGAAGTTGAATTCACATCAGACTTAGGTGCAACAGAAGCAAGTGTAGCAGAAATTTTAAAATATGAAAAAGGTAGCATCATTGATCTGAAAAAACCAGCTGGTGAAAGTGTAGAATCTTATGTTAATGGTCGTATACTTGGAAAGGGTGAAGTTATGGTTTATGAAAAAAATCTTGCAATTCGTATAAATGAAATTTTAGATTCTAGTGCTGTTTTATACTATCTATCAAAAGAAAGATTATGATTAAACTTTTACTTATTTTAATACTACCACTTTTTTTAAATGCTTCAAAAATTTTAAGTTATAACATATATGACAGAACGGATAGAGCCGATGTGATGATTACATTTGATACTCCATATAATGGAAAGATTAGACAAAGTAGCAGTAATTCTAAAATAATCATTAAACTTGATGATGCTTTTATTGAATCATCAAAAATAAAAAAATTATCATCATCATATCTAAGTTCAATCACTATCACCCCTATGACAACACTTACTCAAATAGTAGCAACTGTTCCAGATAATGTTAAACTTAAGGCATCAAAAACAGCAGATGCTTATGGTCTAAGACTTAGATTTATTAAAAAAACTACTTCAAAAATTGATAAAGAAAAAATAGCTTCTAAATCCCCATCATTATCATCTCTTCCAACAAAAAAGAATGAAAATATGTCGTCAAGCTATTATATAGTTATTACAGTTCTTATACTAGGAATTATAATACTCTTTGTTGTTAATAAAAAAATAGCTTTAAAAATGGGAGATAAAAAAACAAACCCTTGGCTATTTAAAGAAAATAATAAAACAGAGTCAAATAATGAAAAAGAGTTAACTAATGAAAAAGGAAACAATGTATCAATTAAGTTCCAAAAAAATCTAAATAGTGATAATAGTGTTGTGATGTTAGAATTTGGAAATCAAAGCTATCTTGTTTTAATGGGGAATAGTAATATATTATTAGATAAATTCACAGACAATAAGCCATCTACTCAAAGTGATTTTGATATAATTCTACAAGATAGACATGAAGAGCTTGAAAACTATTTTAATGTAGCTAAAAATGATGAAAATATAAAAGCTAAAGAATCCCTACAAAATTATAAAGAAAAAGCTGCAATAATATCTTATCAAGATTAATTATTGCTATTTTCAAAATTATATTTTAATAACTTTTTAATAGTTTTAATTTGTTGAAAACTTAGCTCATAACTATTATTCATAAATTTGCTTATATGAAAAACTTCTGTTACGGTAATTCCATAAGGATCTTTTTTCTCTTTACTCATCACATTATCATCATTAAAAGAGTATAAGAAAAGTTTTTTTCTTCCAAGTTGTATATAGTATGTTAATACAATTTCAGATGAATGTTTTTTTTCAATAGCAACAACGACTTTTTGATTTTCTACATAATCATCATCAATATCTAATATATTTCTTGCTTCTGAAACACTCATATAACCAATATAAAATTTATTATATAAATCATGGTATCGTTGAACTTTAAAATTCATTAAAAAGTACATATCTAATACATGTTTCTTATGTCCTCTAAGTGTTTTAGTTATCCATATCATTACATTATAGTATCTAAAAGGATGAACAGTTAAAGTGTCTGCTTCTACCATTTTTGAAGAATTTATAAGCTCTTTTGGTTTTAAGTTTTTACTACTTTTTTTTGTAATATACTCTAAAACATTTTTTGCTGAAAATTCATTTGTAAACCAAACTTTACAATAGTCTGGAAATTGCTTTGTTCCAGTCGCACCCTCGTTTAAGATAATTAATGCTTTTATCGTATAATCAGGAAATATAATCTCTAAAAGAGCTTTTTTCTTTCTTAATCTCTTGCGAAGCTTTAAAACAGATTTGACTAAAGTCATTTCAACAAAATATAATTCTTTATTTTTTGTAATTATCATTGCATCAAATTCACTAATTTCTCTAGTTTTAGTTCTGTAAACAATTTGTTGCTTTTCACTTATAGATAGTGTATTAGGATGTGATTTTATCCTATCTTGATGATAACCCTTTAAAATAAATTTATCAACCTCTGGAGTTTGTTCAGCATATCGTAAAAGCTTTTCATAAATAAAATTTTCAAATACTTCACCCTCAAATGATCGATAAGAGCTAAGATATAAACTATCTTCCTTATCAATACCACTATTTATTAAAGATATAAGATGTTTTGTATTATATGTATAATGAAGTATATTGTCTGATATATCACTATCATCTAATATTTTAATTGATTTTGAAATATCTAGCATTATATTAGAATCTCATTATTTTTAAAAAAATTATCTATAACATCTCTATACTCTAATATATCATTAATATGATTAACACTATTTCTAAGTACTGAAGCACCAGCATAACCCTTAGAATAAGTGTGAGTATGCTTTCTAAACATAGAAACTCCCCTTGAACCGTAGAACTCTATCATTTTATCGAAATGTTCCATTATAATTTTATGTTTTATTTCATTTGAAATTTTTTTTTCACCTGTTTTTAGCTGATGAAAAATCCATGGTGCTCCAACAGCACCTCTCCCTATCATAACACCATCAGAACCAGTATGTTCTAATACCCATTTAGCCTTATCATAAGAATCTATATCACCATTTGCTATGACAGGTATTGATACTGATTTTTTTATTTCAGCAATAGCATCATAATCAACTTCTGATGTAAATTTTCCTGCCCTTGTTCTTCCATGAACAGCAATAAAATCAGCACCATTATCTTCAACAATTTTAGCTATATCTATATGATTCTTTTCATTAAAGCCCAACCTAATTTTTACACTGGTTAAACTTTTATTTGATGTATCTTTAATTGTTTTTATTATATTACCCATCAATGGTAAATCTAAAAGAAGAGAACTACCACTTCCATGTCCAACAACTTTTGGAACAGGGCAACCACAATTTAAATCTATAATATCTATCCCATCTTGATTATTTAAAATCTCAATAGCACCTTTTATAATATCAACACTAGATCCGGCAACTTGCACAGAATAAGGATCTTCATTTGGACTTTTTTCAAGCATATGTAATGTTTTAGCAGAATTATGCACTAAGGCATTTGAACTCAACATCTCACTTACTGTTAAATCAGCACCAAATTTTTTAGCTACACTTCTAAAAGGTAAATCAGTAAAACCAGCAAGTGGTGCTAAAACATATAAAGGGTTATCAAAAGATAGATTTTTAATCATAATGTTTATACAAACAATTCTATACTAAAGTTTTTATTACAATCTTTTAATGCTTTATAAGATTTAAAATTCAAATATTCATTCTCTTGTGAATTTTGAAGTATCTCATTTGCAGATTCATTTACCTCTAAATCAAATAAAGTATATAACTGAGCATCAATTGCTTCTGTTTTTTCTTCAGCGATAGTATCAAATAACTTTATTCTTTGTTCTGGAATCATACTTTTTGATAAGATTCTAGATACTTGAATATACTCTGATGAAGTCAGTTCAATAGAAGATATTAACTTTTTAAGAGAAGCATTTGATATATCTAAAGGATTTTCATCTGCATTGATACGGCTTAAAATAGTATACAAAGTTTCTACTGTTAGAAATTTTATATTATTTTCAATCGCATTTAAAGGAGCTGTTTTTACAAAATCCATATATACTTCAGAAATTAATTCAGTTGAGTATCTATCCTTACTTGATAGAATCTCTTTAGCCATAACATCCCCATTTTTATAACGATTTCTATCATTTTGAGCTGTTAGTGGGTTATTTTTATCTAATCCAAATTTCTTTAATTCTACAACTTTTCCATTTTTAAGATCTTCAATAGTTTTTACAACATTATTTATTTTACTATCACTAACTAGACTAGTAATATCTTTATTTGGAAAAATTGTTGAATGATCAATTAGAGTTCCAAGTAGTTTATATCTTTGTGTTTTAAAAGTATGATTTCTATCAGCTTTACCTAAATAAGCATCAACAATTGATTCAATTAATTTATTGTAATCTTTTTCATATTTACGAAGTTTAAAACTTCCTAAAATAGCATAAAATGAAAAATGGATAATAGTTGCTAGATATAATATAAATACAGGAACAACACTCCAAAAAGCAATACTAAATGATGGTAATTGTATACCAAAAAAATCTATACTAATTTTATCTGTACCTTGAGGGATATAGTTACTTATAAATAACCAAACTAAAACCATTAATATAAACGAAGCTATTGTATATCTTTTTATCTGCATAATAAATTCCTATTTACTTAGTTTTTTCTACAATTGATCTACAATCAACACAGTAAATTGCATGTGGCTTAACTTTAAGTCTTTGAAAAGTTATTTTTTCTTCACACATTTCACAAATACCATATTCTTTAGTTACAATTTTACCTAAAGCAACATCTATCTCTTTTAATTCATCCATTTGTTGCTGTACAATTACACTTTCAACCATTGAATTATTATTTACAGATGCATAATCACCTTCATCATTTAATTCTAATGAACTTAATTGACTTAGTTCATCATTAACACCAGATATATTTTTCACTATCTGCTTTTTTCTTCCCTCTAATAACTCTTTAAAATAATTAAATTCACTGTTTTGCACTTGCTATCCTTGTTTAATATATTTACTTATGATACGGATGATTACTCAAAATTGAGAAACCCCTGTAAATTTGTTCTAATAAAACAACTTTTGCTATTTTATGACTCATTGTTAATTTTCCTAAACTTATAACAACATCACTTTTTTCTAAAAAAGTGTCATCGAAACCATAAGCTCCACCTATAAAGAAATTTACAGACATTTTATCATTTAATAGCTTACTAAATTCAAAACTATCAATTAATTTTCCATCAGGGTGTAAAGTGATATTAAAACCACTCTTTAAATATGGTTCTAAAACATTTGTATATGCTTCTTGAGACACCTGCGGTGAGATTGTATGTGCTTTTGCAACATTTTTTGGAAATAATTCAACATCTTGCATTTTTGCAAATCTAGAACTCATTTTAGTAAGTTCTTTGTACAAAGGATCATATATTGTTTTTTCTTTTTTTGCTATACTAATTATATTAATTTTCATAATCTATAATAATCCATTGCCTATTACATGATAAGTAATATTAACAAACTTATCATCTACTCTAACACCACCTATAATTCCAACAGGATGCTTAGAAATTGAAGCAATAAGATCAGCATCTCTACCTAAAACAGTACTAACCCTCTTCGTTGATGTTTCTCTATATGCACCTAATCCTATATAGTTGAGATCCATTTTGTTCGCTTCAAAAATCTCTTTCTCATTGTGAGTTGAGATGCCAAAAAATTTATTTTTACCAATTTTTTTTCTAACAATCTCAGATGCTTTATAAATGTCACTATCTATTTTTAATAGATCCTCTTGTCCTAAATGAACACCATCACAAAAATCAATCAACTCATACAAATCATTAATTATTAAAGTACCACTAAAAGAATCTCTTATATATAATAATTGTTGCTTTATCGCTTCATTAGAAGAATTTTTATTTCGATATTGAATAATTTCAGCATTATGCTTAATAGCAATTTCTATAAAATCTTTTATTGTAATATGTTTAGAATCTAATAATTCTTGATCACATAGAGCATATAGTCTCATATTATACTTTTAAAAGTGTAAGTAAATCTGATAATGTATTTTTAAGATTATTTCTATTTACAATCATATCAATAGAACCTTTTTCTAGTAAAAATTCTGCTCTTTGAAAACCATCAGGAAGAGCTGAACCAATAGTCTGTTCAATTACTCTTTGCCCAGCAAAACCAATTAATGCTCCTGGTTCAGCAATAATAATATCTCCTAGTGTAGCAAATGAAGCACTCACTCCACCCATTGTTGGGTCTGTTAAGACAGAGATATAAGGTAGTTTATGATTTGCAAGTTTTGCAAGTGCTGCTGATGTTTTACTCATTTGTAATAGAGAAAATGTACTTTCTTGCATCCTTGCTCCACCACTTGCACTTAAGATAACAACACCTTGTTTCTTCTCAATTGCACGATTTACTGCACGAACTATCTTTTCACCTTCAACTGACCCCAAAGAGCCACCCATAAAAGAAAAATCAAAAATAACAACCTGTACAGATACACCATTCATTTCCATCTCACCACTAACAACTGATGAGTATCTTCCAGTTTTTTTATGACCCTCTTCTATTCTTTTAAGATAAGATTTTTTATCTACAAATTTTAATGGGTCAATAGGTCTTAAATTATCATCATATTCTACAAATGTACCATTATCAGCTAAAAGTTCTATTCTTTTATCCACCCCAAGCCTGATATGAAACCCACATTTTGGGCAAACATAATTTTGATTCTCAACCTCTTTATAATACATAGATGAATGACAAGACTTACATTTCACCCAATGAGACGAAGTCTCTTCGTTTGTAACTTTATCACTATTTGAGTTTCTAGAAAAAATGTTTAATAAATTCAAAAGATATCCTTAATTCTGTCAATATTTTATATTATATCTTATAAATACTTAGAGATATAAAACTACTCAAATTTATTTAATAAGAGCTTTTGCTATACTTCTAGCTGCTTCACGACCATCATATGCTGCAGTAACAACCAAGTCAGCACCTCTATAACAATCACCACCAGCATAAATTCCAGTAGTTGTAGTTTCATGAGTATCTTCATTAACAATCACTCCACCCCAGCTATTAGTTTCAATACCATTTTCTGCTAAAAATGAAGGTATTGCAGGATTAAAACCTAAAGACATAATTACTACATCAGCATTAATCCTTGTCTCACTACCTTTAATCTCTTCCATTCTCTGACGACCACTTTCATCTTTAGAACCAAGAGTAGTTCTTATAATTTCAACAGCAATCGCACTACCATTTTCATCTAATATTACCTCTTTTGGTGATGCTAAAAAGCTAAAATTAACACCCTCTTCCATCGCATTTTTATACTCTTTCTTAGATCCAGGCATATTTAATTCATCACGACGGTACAAACAAGTTACAGATTTAGCACCCTCTCTTTTTGCAGTTCTAAGACAATCCATAGCAGTATCACCACCACCAATTACAACTACATTCAAATCTTTAAAATCAAATTTTTTATCATAATCTGTTTTAAAATTCTTTTTTTGAATAGCAGTTAAATAATCCATAGCATCATAAACATTAGAAGCTCTCTCACCAGTTAAACCTGCTCGTTTAGCTTTAGTTGCTCCAACACCGATAAACATAGCATCGTGAGCATTAGCAAGATCTTCAAAAGAGATATCTTCACCAACTTTAGTATTTAAAACCAGTTTAAGACCAGCTTCTTCAAGAAGCTTAACTCTTCTTTCAACTATTTTTTTATCTAATTTAAAATTAGGAATACCATAAGTTAAAAGCCCACCAGCTCTATCAGCACTCTCATACATAGTAACAGCAATTCCTGAACGAAGAAGATATGTTGCAGCAGAAAGACCAGCAGGTCCACTTCCAATAATTGCTACTTTTTTATCCGTAGTAATTCCTGGAAACTCTGGCTTATATCCAGCTTTAAATCCAGCTTCTGTAATATGAGTTTCAACGGAACCAATAGTGATAGCACCATGACCATCATTCAAAGTACAATCACCCTCACAAAGTTTATCATGTGGACAAACTCTCCCCATAACCTCTGGAAAAGGTGATGGCTCATTTGAAAGTTTAAATGCTAACTCTAAATCTTTCTCAGCAACAGATTTTAACCATTGAGGGATATAGTTATGTAATGGACATTTATTTAAACAAAATGGATCTCCACACTGAATACATCTATCACTTTGAGATGCTGCATCATCACGATCAAAAACATCATATATCTCACCGAAATCTTTTGTTCTCTCTACAACTAACCTTTTAGTTGGTTCTAATCTCTCTGTTGTTAAAAATTCTCTCATTATTAGTCTCCATTCTCAAGGTTAAGAGGTAGTTTTGTTAAATTTTTAGGTTTTACTAACCAGAAATTTCT
>JAMOPL010000055.1 GCA_027064515.1 Sulfurimonas sp.
TCAGATGTGCAGTTGCAATATGTTCAAACGATGCAGCAACATCTTTGTAATCTTTTTCATCTGTTTTCTCTATTGCTAATCTAACAGCATTTTTCAGACCTGAATATGAAAAAGCTATAAGAGGTGATTGTGAGAGTGGAATAGTAAAGTTAAATTTTTTTCTATCTCCATCTTTTGCTAACTCTTGAATCACTGGCCCACCTGGATACCCAAGCCCCATCATCTTAGCTACCTTGTCAAAACTTTCACCAAAAGAATCATCCATACTTTTAGCAACTGTTTGAATCTCCTCTAAGCTTTTAACTTCCATCACTTGTGTATGACCACCAGAAACAAGTAAAACTGTTAATGGAAAAACCGTCTCCTTCTCTATAAAAAGAGAGTAAATATGACCGATAAGATGATTAACACCAATTAGAGGAATATCAAGAGAGATAGCAATAGCCTTTGCCATGGTAACACCCTCAATAAGAGTTACAGCTAAACCTGGAGTTGAAGTAACTGCCACAGCTTTTAAATCTTTAAAGTATGGCTTACATTTTTCTAGAATCTGAGGAAGTGCCTCGGCATGAAGTCTAGCTGCTAACTCTGGAACTACTCCACCATAAACAGAGTGTTCTAACTCTTGGCTGATTTTCTTATGAAACAAAAGTTTTTTTGTTTTTATCTCTGTAATTGAAATTGCACTATCATCACAACTACTCTCTATACTTAAAATCATAGTTATTTTAAAAAAGTGATTATTTAAACTGATGTAACCAATAAAAAGGATAAATGAGGGTTTAACCATCATTTATAAATCTTAAGATATTTACAATTAATGAAATAATTGCTATAATTACCTTAAGAATTTCAATGACCTTCTTCATTGAAACTCCTTTCGTCGATTTGATGGTTCAGTAGGGTGTTGTCGCACCCTCCCACTACATCAGCTTAACTAATCACTCTTTTTCTCCTTATTTTAATTTTTCTCTTATCTCATAATCAAGTGCGAAAACATCATCAACACTTTTTGGTTCATCTCTAAACATCTCATAAGCTTTGAGTATAGTTTTACTTATATCCATAAATCCTATCTCTTTGTTTATAAACTTCTCGATAGCTACCTCATTTGCAGCATTTATAACTACACCACGATTTGGATTCTTTAATAAATCCTCTTTTATCTCCCAAATAGGATAACGAAGTTTATCTATCTCTCGAAACTCTAAATTACCAATTTTTAGTAAATCTACATGACCTAAAATATTTTTATCCATATTTTTATCAAGTGCAAAAGCGATAGGTAGTTGCATAGAGGCATTGGCAAAATGTGCAGTTGTTGAGCCATCTTCAAAATCTATAAGGGCATGAATGAGTGATTTTGTTTCAATGATAGCATCATATTCACCCTCACCAAAAAGCCATCTTGCTTCTAGGAGTTCAAATATTTTATTTACCATAGTTGCAGAATCTATTGTGATTTTTTGACCCATCGACCAATTCGGATGTTTTTGAGTATCTGCTAAGGTGGCATTTTTAAGTTTGTTAATATCCCAATCTCTAAATGCTCCACCACTAGCAGTGATTATCATCTTAGAAATAGGTCTATCTTGCATCAAATACCAAAGTCCAAAATGTTCAGAATCTATTGGCTGAATCTTAGAAATATCTATAAAATTTCCACAAGCAACAAGAGATTCTTTATTTGCTAAAGCTACTTTTTTGCCACACTCTATCGCTTTGAGAGTTGGACGGAGACCTAAGAATCCAACAAGAGCATTTACAACTAAATCACTTTGAGAGTCTTCAATAGCTTTGAGTATAGAATCTTCTCCAAAAAGTACATTGTTATGATTTACTTTAAGCACATCCTCTTTATAGGCTACAACTACAAATAAAGGGGAATGTATAAGTATCTGTTGATTTAAAAGTTCTATATTTTTACCAGCAACTAAAACCTCAATTTTAATATTGAATTTTTTAGCTACCTCCAGAGTATTAACACCGATAGAACCAGTTGAGCCAAGTAGTACCAATTAAACTAAACCTCTAAGAAGTACAAGCATTACAATAGCTGAAAACAGATACCCATCGATTCTATCGAGAATACCACCATGCCCTGGAAGAAGATTCCCACTATCTTTTACACCTGCAGCTCTTTTTAAACTACTTTCAAACAAATCACCAAAGATAGAACTAACAGCAACTGCAAAAGAGATTAAAAATGCTACATCTAAATCAACAATAGATAATCCTACAAACATACCACTTAGAGTTGCGACAAGTATTCCACCAACAACACCCTCCATAGTTTTATTTGGAGATGTTTCACAGAATGGTGTTTTACCAACACTTTTACCAACAGCATAAGCACCAACATCAGTCATTGCTACTGTTAAAACTAACCATAACATAGATATCATCCCATACTCTTGATACATTGTAAAAAGGAAAAGCATCCCAGCAGTAGGGTATATAAAAGGGAAAAAGCTTTTCCATTCTAAATTTTTGTTATAAGCAATCGCACTAGCATAAGTAACACCTGCTAAAACAAATAAATCATCACCATAAGGATAAATCCAAGCAAGTAACCATATAGCAACGGCATAAATTATTAGTGCATTATTATCAATTTCAAATAGACGAAGTGCCTCTTTAAATGCTAAAATATAAACAACACCAACAACAGCCCAAGTAAGAAGTAAATTATCCATAAAACCTATAAGCAAGGCAACACCAACAAGTGAAAAGCCTGTAATAATTCTCTCTTTGTGATTCTTAAACATTTCCATAAAATTCCCTAAAATTATAATTATTTAGATTATACCTTAATAGAGATTATAGTTATTTAAATCTCTATTATCTCATCACCACACCATTGTGCTAATTCAATATCATGTGTAATTAATAACATACCCATATTTGGTAGATTTTTTATCAACATATCCATAACCTCTAATTGAATAATATTATCTAATGCAGATGTTGGTTCATCAAGTAGTAGAAGTGATGGTTTCATAAGAATCGCTCTTAAAATTGAAGCTCTTTGAAGTTGACCACCTGATAATTCATGTGGAAGTTTGTTTAATAAATCTTTTTTAAGATTTAATGTTGTTAAATATATATCTAAATCATCAAGAGATGCCACATCTTTTATCTGATTTATTAGAGTGTAACTAGGGTGAAAAGAGCTATAAGGGTCTTGAAAAACTTGTGAAAAGTTCAAACTCTTCACAGTTCCTCTAAGTGGTTTTAAGTTTTTTAATATCAACTCAAAAAGTGTACTTTTTCCTGCTCCACTTGCCCCAACTATAACCTTAATCTCCCCTTTTTTTAGAGTTAATGAAAAATCATCATATAAAAGCTTATCTTTTTTATACCCAAACGATAAATTATTAATCTCTAAAACATTACTCAATTACTAACTCTTTGTTAAACTAAGATAAAATTTTATAAGCTCTTTATATAAAACATCAGGCTCAATATCACCATTTTGCTCTAAGATTCTTTTCATAACAACATTGTCCTCTTCACCATTCCAGACTTTTATATATGAACCATCTTTATATCCATTGTCTTGACGAAACTGATTAAGAATATTTTTTCCAACATATAATTTATATAGAGTTTGCAAATCTAATCCACTCATAACAACTAAATCAAAAAATTCACTTATTAGATTTTCTAATTCTAGTTTATCCTTAGTAAGTGATAATAAAATAATATTTTCTACCTTTGCTATCACTTCATCTTGAGTTGCAAATTCATTATTAGATATCTCAATATTAGAAAAAGATGAAAGTTGTGAAATATTAATAGCTAAATCCTCTATCCCACCTTTTAACTCTTGAGAATAGTTTTCTATCGCTAAAGAGATTATAAAATGCCAAACATCTACAACCTCTATCTGTAAATTATCCCAATCTGCTTCTTGATTTATACTTTTCCAATGTTTCCATGGAAAACTATCAACCATCTCTGCACACTCCATATAGATACATCTTCTCCAGTTTATAACCTTACCATTTTTAGTTATCCCCTTCGTCCAATCATTCCCATTTGTAGCATCATTTAGTTGTGCCTGAAGCTGTAACATCAAAAGTATCTTATCCATTTTTCTCTCTTTATCTATATATTTAATTCGCTTATTTTATCTAATATGCTAGTATTCCATACTTAAAATATGGAAGATTTATGAAAAGAATTAATTGCAGAAGATGTGAATATTACTTTGTTACTTGGGAACCTAAAAATCCTCATGGGTGTAAGGCATATGGCTTTAAAGGGAAACAGATTCCAAGTATTACCGTTTTTCAAAGCAGTGGTATTGATTGTAGCTATTATAAAGAGAAGCCACTAAAAAAATAAACTACTCCCAAACTATCTTTTTTCCAAACCCTAAACGGTTATCTGTCAACTTAAAATAATCTACTTTTATTTGCCATAGTTTTGGTTTCATTACTATCGCTGGAGGAAACTCTTTAAAATATAGATTTTTTAGTTTAGAATCTTCTAGCTCTAAAAACTCTCCTCTAAACTGTAAACCTTGTATTTTCCCTATTATTTTTGTTTCTAAAACTATATTTCCAGCTATCTTAGAATTTTGTTTTATATGCTTTATATGTGTAGTATCATCAGAACTAGCAACTATAAAAGAGAGTTTATTAAGTGAAAAAGCATAAAATAGAGTACACACACTTAGTTCATCTCCATTAGATGTAGCTAAACCCATCACATGATGCTCTTTTATAAAAGAATCTATTTTTTCTAAATCACTCATATTTAAACATATAATCGGTAAAAGCTTCATCATTATTTATATTTCGCTTTTTTAACATCATTAGTGCTGTATCATCATTTGATAATGCATCATATAAATCTAATGATGTTTTCAAATTATAATATGACCTTAAAAAATCTATCAATTTTTCAAAATTATCATTTTTTGTACTATGTTGTTTAAACTCTTTAAACTCATCCCAATTTATCCTAACCATTAACATCTCCAAATTTAGTTTTCATTACAAAATCTAATTGCTTAATTATTTGTCGCATTTTATCAAAAGAGAATGTAAAATTCAATCTCATAAAACAACTGCCCTCTCTACCAAAACTAAGTCCAGCACTCAATCCTAATCTTGCATCATTTAGAAAAAAATCTCTTAATTTTTATCACTTTATTTATTATCAATAAGCATATCATTTAGTGTCCAAATATTTCTTGGCTTTATTCTAGCTTGATCTTCACTCATAGGTAATTCTAATGAAGATTCATCCTTGAAATACTTATTTACTTCCCTTATCTCTTTATCTAAACCAAAAATATCGAGATATAGATATATCAATTTTCTTGCTTTTTTATACTCCTCTTTATTTATTAAATATTTTATTCTTGATTGAAAACTAACTCTAAAAAGATCTCCAATCTTATCTCTCCTTTTTGAAAGCTTAACAAACTTTCCTAAAAGAGCTTTAATCTTTTTTATGTTTCCATGCACTGCATACTCTTCACACTTTGTAATTATTTTTGACCACTCTTTTTCTAAGGAGATTCCAAGATTTGTATCACTTAAATAAGAGTATGTATCCAACAACTCGTAACAACTATTAAAATCATCTCTATTATATGCTGAATAAAGATGTTCTACTTTATCACACTGTTGTTTTAATTTTTTTACCTTCTCTACTAAATAAGGAATATCTTCTAATTTTTTTAAATACTCTCTAGCTAACTTTGTTTTTCCTGTTTTTAATGAATCTTTTACCCCTAGTAAGTTTTCATCTATCTCTTTATTTAATGCTATATAGTTTGGCACTTGTTCAAAAATCTTATTCTCTTTTACAAATTTATTTATTTTAGAAAATTCTCTTTTTTCTATTGCACTTAAAAACTCTAATAGCTGTTCATTGTTGTTTAAGATAAATTTAATTAGGGGTTTTTTAGAGGCAATAGTCATATAATCAGCTAAAAGATGTAGTGCCTCCTTTTTTTTAGAGTGCATCATATTTTTTTGTGCTTGTAAAAACTTATTTTTCCAAATTTTTTCTATATGTTTATATTCTTTTGTATATTTAAGTGCTGGATATTTTTCACACATAGAGTAAGATAGAGAGTATTTCTTCTCCATTACCAAAAGTTTAAAATGTTCATAATTTTTAAATGCATTAAAAAGTAATTCTATCTCATCTTTTTTAGATGGTAGATCTTTAAACATAGATGTCAGTTGCTTTGCTAAATCTATATTATCAGTAATTAATGCTTTTACTGCATTTAAATAATATGACTTATACAACTCCTCTAATTTCATATGCTCTTTAGAATTTCTTATCATCGGTTCACTATTAACTAACTCAAATGCTTTATCTAACATATTATTTGAAATAAGTGATTTTAACTTCCCTATACTTGGAAGCTCCACATTTAAAAGTACAGAGTTTTTAAGAGACACAAACATAGAGCTGTCATTTAATAAAGTGATTTTATCTATATCATCTTCAAACTCTATATACTTATCATCTATCACTTTATAATTTGCTATATCAACTAAAGTTAAATGATTCTTATCTGAATTGATTATTATGTAGTTTGGGTTTGGCATAAGAAGAATCTGTTTTATCTTTGTTAATGGTGTGTAAATTCTTTTATATGAATCTTTATCATTTAAACGAATAATATCTAAAGAACCATCAATATTTCCACTAATGATTCTATTTTCATCCAAAAAACATATAGCATCAACTCGAACACTTGAATGGGTAATAATATTCTTATTTACCCTAGATTGTAAATCTATAACAAAGATAGTACCACCATATCCACTACAAGCTATTTTATTTTTAAAAAAAGCAAAAGCACTTACATAATTATCTTTTATTTTAATATGTTCATCTACGGCTCTAAATGGAAATGAGCATAACCTTGATAACAAAATATTACTATTATTTTTGTATTGTAAAACTCTTCCATTTTTAGTACCTGCTATTAAATAATTAGAAGATGGGTCAAACATTAAAATATCTACTATCTCATTTTCTACATCTATTTTTCTTAACATAGTATTAGTTTGAATATCCACAATGTATATGATATTTGGATTTGCATAAGCTAACAATTTACCATTACTACTAAACGCTACTGCTGTCGTTTTTTCATTCATAGTTTTAGGTAAACTACTAATTACTGTTCGACACTCTTGACTAGAAAGTATTTTAATACCATTAGATATGCTAGCTAAGGCAACTTTATCATCCTCTAAAACTTGTAATTGTGTAATTTTTGTATGTAACCTAAGACACTCTTTGATTTCTGACATCATCTCACTACTTTATATTATAATATTTCGATTATATATGATTAGAATTATATTAATGCTGAAAAGAAACTATCTGTTTAATATAATTTTACATTAGTTTTACACTAAAAAGAGTACAATAATTGATTAAATTAAAGGATAAGTATTTTGAATATTAATACCTATGTAAAAACAATATTTCTTAGTTTTAGTATTGCTACTATGTTTAGTGCTTGTGGAGGTAGTAAGGTTTCACCTATGCAACAAGCTACTTTAAAAGGTGATTATAAACTAGCAGCAATTAATGCTGATAAAGAGAAGGACTTAGATTCTAAGCTTGATGAATCTAACCAACTTCCAACTTTATATGCTGGTAACAGTTATTTATACTCTAAAGAGTTCAAAAAAAGTTTACAAAGACTAGATGAAGCAGAAAGAATTATTAAATTTCATAATGAGGAGATTCTCCTTGGTAGTACTGGTGACTTAATAGCTCAACTTTTACTAAATGATGCAATGATTGATTATCACTCAACAATGAATGATGCAACTATGGTAAACACATATAAAGCTATAGATTATATGTCTATGGGAAAAATGGATTCTGCGAGAATAGAGTTTAACCGTGCCATTGATAGACAGCGTCGTGCTAAAGAAACTTATGCAAAAATGATTGGTAAGTACAAAGAAGCTATCAAGAAAAAAACTGATGATGAGCATAAAAAAATAGCACAACAAAAAGAGAAAGATAGAAGAAATCCAAGAGCAAAACAATCTAATATATCATTAGATGTTAGTAAAACTCTTAAAAATCCACAAATAAGTAATATGGTAGCAAGTAAATATCCTGCACTAAACACTTATCAAGTTTATCCTGATTTTGTAAATCCTTTTACAAACTATATGGCTGGAATCTTCTTTGCAACGCAGGGTGATTATAAAAAATCTTACTCTATTTTAAAAGAAGTCAACAAAATGGTACCTAACTCTAAAGCTATCGAAAAAGATTTAACTATGGTTAATAATATTTTAGATGGTAAAAGAGCTAAGGAAAATAATGTTTGGGTAATCTATGCAAATGGTCTAGCACCAAAAAAAGAGCAATTTAAAATTAGTATCCCTCTTTTTATCGTTACAAGTAAAGTATCTTATACGGGAATCGCTCTACCTAAAATGGTTCTTCAAAAACTAGCTACACCTAACTTAAGTGTTTTCAATCAGAACAAACTTATAGGAACTACTGAAAGTTTTGCAAGTATGGATAGAGTTGTTTTAACAGAGTTTAAATACAAATATACAGATATAGTTACAAGAGCAGTATTTGGAGCTTTAATAAAAACATATATTCAGTATGAAGTTGGAAGAAGAATGGGTGGTTATGGTTCACTTGCTATGGGACTTATTCAGTTTGCATTAACACAAGCAGATACAAGAACTTGGGAAAATTTACCAAAAGAGTATCAAGTAGCTAGAATAACTATGCCAGCAGATAAGAATCTTCAACTTAAAGTTGGAACTCAAAATCTAAATGTAGATTTAAGCAAAGCAAAAAATGCTATTGTTTTTGTTAGAATGCCAACAGCTACATCTAAAGCTAGTTATAATGTTATTAATTTATAAAGGAGATTTATGAGAAATATTTTTATATTAATCGCTACACTCTTAACTTTTAGTGCTTGTAGTAATAACTATCAACCAGATCCAAGAGTTAAAATAATAGGACATTGCTCAAATAGTGCTATGCTAGTTAGTGATGTAAATGCAATGATGAGAGATGATGGTTTTATGCAAACTCAAATCACAGGAGAGAACTTAACTAGTAGTTATTTCAAAGTGGAATACAAAATTGTTTGGTTTGATGAAAATAATTTTAAAATAGATTCTATACTATCAAACTGGGCTGAGATTCCAGCATATGCTGAACAACCATTTTATATAAATGTAACAGCACCAAGTAACAAAGCAAAAACATTTCGTTTATACTTAAAAAAGGAAGGTAATTTAATATGCGAACAACAATCAAACTAGCTCTAGGTTCAACTCTAGCAATAGCACTACTCACAGGATGTGGAAGTGCAAAAACACGAAATATAGATATTCATAATGATAAAGAATCATCAGCTGTGATGGGTCTTGACTATCGTGATTTTCAAGGTGCAGCACAAAGTATGGTTCAGTCACTTATAAATTCAGGTGCAGTAAATAAGCCAGGTGGTGGAAGATATGTTCTTGTTGTTTCAAGAGTTATAAATGACACTATGCAACACATAGATACTGACCAACTTGTTAAAAAGATGAGAGTAGCTCTTCTTAGAAGTGGTAAAGTTGTTGTAACAACTGCCGTTGGTGTTGGTGGTGCTGAAGATAAAATGTCTATGCAAACAAGAACTGCTCTAAGAGGTAATGCTGAATTTAACCAAAGAACAGTAGCTGCTAAGGGTCAAATGATTGCTCCAGACTTATCATTAAGTGGAAAAATTATTCAAAGAAATATAACAGTAGATAGCTCAACTCAACAAGTTGAATATTATTTTCAAATGTCACTTACAGATATTAACACTGGTCTAGCTTTTTGGGAAGATGAAAAAGTTATAGGTAAGCGTGGTAGTAACGATTCTGTTGCTTGGTAAATGCTAAAAGAGGAATTACTATTCCTCTTTTACAACTTCAATACTCTATATTCAAAACAAATAAAAGGTTATAAATGTTTTTAAATTTAAAGAAGATTATAAAAGTTAGTATCGTAACTTCTGCTCTATTAAGCACTCAGCTTTTAGCAGATTATTATGTTATGGTAAACAGCCAAAGACAAGGTCCATTAACTGTTCAACAAATAGGTGATATGGCTGCTACTGGTTCAGTAACATCAAATAGTATGGTTTGGGAAGCAAGTATGTCAAACTGGGGAAAAGCTGGTAACCAACAGGAGTTAAAAAATCTATTTGCAGCAACTCCACCACCCCCTCCTCCTCCAGCATTTGCTCCACCTCCACCACCACAAACACCACCAGCTATAAATCAAGACAATTCTCAAGGTTTAGATGAGGATCAAAATACCCTAGTTGATGCAAATACTATGAATGGTGAAAACCCTCAAACATTAAATGATTGGAAAAGTGATTTTGAACAACAACACGATATTACTATCGGTATAACAAAAGATGGAAAAACATTTTTCTTTGGAGAGGCGATAGTTAAAGTTAACCCACTTGATCCAGCTTATGCAAAAGAGTTAGTTTTTGCTTATGACAAAGCAATTTTATCTTTACAATCAAATTTTATCTTACAAAGCCATGGTAATTTTGTTGCTCAATCTGTTTCAGATTATTTTGAAAATGATTCTACTAATGCTAGTGAATTTGCACCAGTAAAACTGAAAAAAATGGCTGCACAGGGAAAAATTAGCCTAATCCTTGATAAAATGGTTGATGTTGTTGATAATAAACTTGATAACCTTCTTATAGAACAAGGTGTTTCACCGAGTGAGATTCAAAAACAGACTGTTGAACAAAAAAAGCTTTTATTTAAAGACAACTTCAACAAAAAAATGACAAAAAAAGCTTTTGCTAGTATGTCTGGATTAGTTCCTATTCAAACAAAAATTCTAACTACATCAAGAGATGGTAAAAAAGTTGTAAGACTTGGTGTTATTGCTATTATGTCTGATAAAACAATACAATTTGCAAAAGATAGTTCAAAAAGACGACCAACACATGTTAAAGGTAAACCAAGTAATGTTAGAAAATTACTTCCTAACACTAATGAAGGTTTTTTAGATGAAATTGGTTTAAGATACCTTTATGACGAGAAAGGAAGACCTATGCTTTTAGCTTATGGTAGATGGTCAGTTGTAGGTAAAACATCAAATCCTGCTAGATATGAAAGAAAAATACTAGCTGCTAAATCAAAAGCAAGAATGCAAGCTGAATCTTATATTGGTGAATTTATGAAATCAAATATTGATGTAACAGAAAGCCTTGATGCACAATCTGTTAGTGAAGAGATTGCTAAAAAAGTTTCTACTATTGATAATAATAAGGTAATTGATACTCAAGAAACAAGAGATGATATTAGTGAAACCTTAGATGTATATTTCAAAAAGATTCAAAAAAGATCTAAATTCAAACTTAGAGGAACTAGCCAAATCAAAACTTGGGAAGCAAAAGATGCTAATGGAATCTTACATGTTGGTTCTGTTATGACTTGGACATATGACCAACTAGAAAATGCTAACAATATTGTTAATGGTACTAAAAGAAAACAATATTCAAGACCACAACAAAAAAGAGTTGTAAAAGATGTATCGAGATCATCTCGTGTTGTGAACTCTATGGACGATTTCTAAAAGGATTTAGATGTTAAAATATATATTAATAATCACAGCTTTACTAAATTTTTCTGTACTTAATGCTAGTGTAACAACTTCATATAAAACTAAAGTCGTGGATGGAATAGGTCATGGTATCACTTATAATGAAGCTTTAAATAATGCTATTGCTGATGCTATTGGGCAATTAAACGGTGTTACTATTAGTCAAAAGACCTTTACAAATGATACATCTATAGAATCTTCTCGTGGTGATAAATACTCTTATAAATACAATAAACAAATTAGTAAAGCAACTAAAGGGAAACTAGACAGTTACTCTATTGTAAGTCAAGAAGAGATGTTTCCTCGAAAATGGGAAGTAGTAATTAGTGCGAAAAGAACAACAAAAAGAACTACTTATAAAGCTCCAGGTATAAGTCCAAAGAGTAGAAGAACAGTTGCTGTATTACCTTTTCACACAGCATCTAGAAATTATAAAGTAGGTTCTAAAATATATAGTAATAAAAAGATGTCATTGATGGTATCCCAATCAATAATAACAGATATAACACAATCAAGAAGATTTGCTGTTGTTGATAGAACTTATGATTATGATATGGCAAAAGAATTTGAATTAATAAAGTCTGGACAAGTTCCTAGTTCTCAAAGAGCTAAACTAGGGAAAAAACTTGGTGCAGATTATATAATAGTTGGAACTATTCAAAGTGCATCTTTAGATAGACAAACTTCTCATAACCAATTAACTAGTCAAAGTAGTTCTAAAAATGTAGCTGAATTTATAGTTGATTATAGGATTATTGTTGTTGGTACTTCACAAATTAAATGGTCTGATACTGAAGTATTAGAGATAGATTTAAGTGATGGTTCATCAGAAGATGTGATGTTACAAAGAGCTATTAAAACTCTTTCTAACAATATTAGTAATCAACTATTAAGTAATATTTATCCTATGCAAATTGTTAGAAAAACACCAATGGGTGAAATAATTTTGAATCAGGGTGGAACTCTTGTAAAAAATGGTTCTGTGTTTAATGTTTATAAGCTTGGTAAAAAACTTATTGACCCTTATACAAAAGAATCTCTCGGAAGAGAAGAAATTCAAGTTGGTAAAATAATTATCACTAAGGTTAATGCAAAAACATCTTATGCAAAAGTAATTGATGGCACAGATTCTATGCTCAAAAAAGGGTATATTTGTCGTAGAGAATCTCTTGGTAATCAATCATCACAGATGGTAGATAACAAAAATTGGAGAAAAGCAAGTGTAGAGGTGCAAGATGGTGGTGGTGTAAGACTACCATTTGATTAATGGCAGCATTTGAACAACATGTAAACATAGCAGTTATAGCAACTGGTGTGATTATCATCCCCTTACATCTAGCTGGTCTACTAGATGTAAATGAATCTATTTTAGCCCTATGCTTAGGAATAATAGGTGGTATTTTACCCGATTTAGATTCTGACAACTCTAAACCTATACAGATTATTTTTAAAATGATTTCTATATTTTTACCTCTACTTATTTTACTTTTTATTGGTAAAAATATGAGTTTGCTATATATTATCCCAGCTTGGATTATACTCACACTTATTATAAATCTTACACTTTTTAAATTTCTTCTTTCACTAACTATACATCGTGGAATCTTTCACTCTATCCCTATGGGTTTTTTTATTGGACAAATAACTACCTTATCTTTTTATAAACTATTATCTATAAATTTAGAACTATCTCAATTTGCTGGTTTTTTTGTATTTTTTGGTTTTATCATTCATCTACTTTTAGATGAAATTTATAGTATTAATGCAATGGGGATACGATTAAAAAAATCTTTTGGAACGGCACTAAAACTTTACTCAAAAAATAATATTATCGGTTTTTTAACTCTTTATGCTTTGATTGGAATCTTGTACTTCTATATGCCACCTATTACAGATACTTATCTAAAACTATTTGAAACATTAAAAACAATAAAAATTGTATAATTAGCTAATTATAAATAAAAGGTTTTTTAATGTTAGATGGTACTAAACGCTCAAATATAAAAAGTGGAATGTCGGTAGCAATTGTTCTAAAACAAGATCAAGATACAGGTTATTTAACTGATGGTATCGTTCGTGATATATTGACAAAATCAGCAACACACCCTCATGGAATCAAAGTTAGACTTATGAGTCGTGAAGTTGGAAGAGTAAAAGAGATATACTAAAATTCTAAAGAGATATTATGAAAAAAAGAACAAAAATTATAGCAACAGTTGGACCATCTTGTGATAGTTTAGAAAAACTAATTGAACTAATAAAAGCTGGTGTAAATGTTTTTAGACTAAATTTCAGTCATGGTACTTATGAGAAACATCTTATTGTTTTAAATCGTATCAGAGAGGCTATGAAACAAACAGGTCTGATTGTTGGTGTACTTCAAGATATAAGTGGACCAAAAATTCGCATAGGGGATATAGAACATAACTTTGAACTTAACAAGGGTGATAAAATTACTTTTACAAAAGATTCTATTATCGGTTCTGAGATAGAAAAAGGGTTTTACAAAGTCTCTATAAACTATCCACAGATTCTAGAACAACTAAAGATTGGTGATTATATCTATCTTTATGATGGAATTATAAGAACAAAAGTTTGCACTATCTCAGATGGTGAAGTTTGTGTAAATGTTGAGAACAGTGGAATCTTATCATCTAAAAAAGGTGTAAATTTTCCAAATACTAAACTTGGAGTAGATGTTTTAACTCTAAAAGATAGGCAAGATATGGCTTGGGGTGTTGAAAATGGTGTAGATTTTATGGCTATATCATTTGTTCAAACTGCATCAGATATGATAAATGCAAAAAAAATACTAAAAGAGAATGGTGGCTCCCAAAAACTTATAGCTAAAATAGAAAAATTTGATGCCTTAGAAAATATTGACGAGATTATTGAACATAGTGATGGTTTGATGGTAGCAAGAGGTGATTTAGGGATAGAGGTACCTTACTATGAGGTTCCTAATATTCAAAAAATGCTTATTGAAAAAGCAAATGAAGCATCAATCCCAGTTATCACAGCTACTCAAATGTTACTCTCTATGACTAAAAATACAAGAGCAACAAGAGCAGAGATAAGCGACATCGCTAATGCTGTTATGGATGGAACTGATGCTGTAATGTTATCAGAGGAGAGTGCTGTTGGCGACTACCCTACTCTAGCAGTACAAACAATGTTCAACACTATTTGTGAAACAGAAAAAAGCTATGACTATCATCAATTTCGTAAATATTTTACTAATAACAGAAGCTACACTATAAATGAATCAGCTGTAAGATTATCTCGTGATCTAAATACAAAAGGGATTTTAGCTATTACATCATCAGGAACATCAGCTAGAAAACTAGCAAGATATAGACCTGCAAAAACTATCTATGCGATAACACATGATGATAAAGTCAGAACTCAATTAACACTAATTTGGGGAGTGATTCCACTAATGTCTGTTGAAAAAAATAGTTTAGAATTTATACTAAAAGATATAATGAAAAGAGGACTAAAGAATGGTTCTATAAAAAAAGAAAACAGCTATATTCTAACAGCAGGTGACCCAATTGGTAAAGCAGGAACTACAAATATGATAAGAGTAATTTCACAAGA
>JAMOPL010000056.1 GCA_027064515.1 Sulfurimonas sp.
AAAACAGGTGGATGAAGTGATTCTACCAGCTTATGAAAAACTCAAAGCACAGTTTTTAGATGAGAAACTTTTTGAGCCAACTATTATTTACGGATATTTTCCATGTCGTAGTGATGATAACACTCTTCTTGTTTTTGATGAGAGTGAGGGGTATAACTCAGAGGATGAGATTAACCGTGAGCCTTTAGAAAATGTTATAGGACGAGCCATAAAACAATTCAGTTTCCCTAGACAAAGCAAACAACCACACCGTGCAATTAGTGACTTTTTTCACTCAGATAGACACGATGTGTTAGCACTAACATGTGTGAGTGCTGGTGGAAAACTAAGCGATGCAGAGAGAGAGATTATGGATGCTGGTAACTACACAGAATATTATCAATTCCATGGTTTAGGTGTTGAGTTAGCTGAAGCGTTAGCCGAGATTGCTCACAAACAGATAAGACTTGATTTGAATATTTCAGATAATGAGGGGAGTAAATTGAGTGATGTTCAGATGAACAAATATCAAGGAAGCCGTTACTCATTTGGTTATGCAGCCTGTCCAGATTTGGAGCTTAACCGTCCACTTTTTGACCTGTTAAAACCTGAAGAGTTTGGAATCGAGTTAAGTGAAACTTTTCAGATTCACCCTGAACAATCTACAAGTGCATTAGTTGTTTATCATCCTAATGCTAGTTATTATAATGTTTAGATAAGGTTTAGACCTTATCTACTCTTACATAAATTATCAATTATCTTTTAATTTAGCATAAAGATTATTTTCTTCAAAATCTATTCTTTTTCCAAGAACATTAATAAGCTCTTTAAAATCATATATAAAATTTTCATCATATACTGCATCATCATATGTATACTTTGTCAAAAAAACTAAAACAGCTGTTTTTGCACCTTTAAAAGTATTTCTAAATTCAACTATAAGTTTTTCCAATTTTCTATCTAGTTTTTTACTATCTCTTAAGAGATCTATTAATTCTGTATCCTCTTCCATCAAATGACCGATAGTTACTTTTTTTAATGTTTCTAATGTTTGGTGTATATATTTATTATTACCACTTTCATATGCAGAAACAACACTATTAGCTAAAGAAACTATCTCTATATGATCACTAGACCAATGTTCCACAAGTTTTTGATTTTTTGATGAAAATAATGAAAAAAACAAAACAAACCCCTCTTTAAATAGTTGTACTATTAAAAATATATTTATTGAATTATATCTTATCTTCTCCTATAACTCAAAGCCTCTAAAATATGTTTCTTCTTTATAATCTCACTAGAATCTAAATCAGCAATAGTTCTTGATACTTTTTGAACTTTTTTTATGGCTCTATATGATAAACCGAATCTATCTATTGCCATATCTAAAATACCTTTTACCTCATCATCCAATATACAAAATTTTTCTATCTCTTCATCATTTAGCTTTGCATTAAATTTATCTTGCCCTCTATTTTTTGCAAATATATGCGATTCCACTACCATCTTATGAAACTCTTTTGATGAGTAGCTTGATTTATCATCTTTATTTACCTGTTGCATAACAACATTTATATCCACTCTATCCAAAAATGGATCTGATAATCTATTCTTATATCTTTTAATCTCCACTTCACTACACCTACACTCTTTAGAATCATTTAGTAAGTTTCCACAAGGGCAAGGGTTCATAGCTCCTACAAAAAGAAAATCTGCTTGATACTCCACTTTTGAATTTACCCTTGAGATTCTTATTTTATTATCTTGCATCGGTTCCCTTAGCGCTTCTAAAACATTTTTAGAGAAGTGTGGCAACTCATCAAAAAACAAGATTCCATTATGAGCCAAACCAACCTCACCTATCTGTGCCTTAAAAGAGCCTCCACCAAAGATACTTGCTTGTGTAGATGAGTGGTGAGGAGTTCTCATATTTCTATATGGTTTAAACTCTGGTTCTTTTAGATCTAAAGCTTGAAGCTTTGCTTCATTTAGAATCTCATCTATCTTCATAGGTGGTAAAATATATCTTAGCCTTTTTGCTATCATACTTTTTCCACACCCAGGACTACCCTCATAAATTATATTATGAAATCCACAAGCTGAGATTAAAGTAGCTCTTTTTGCCACCTCTTGACCTTTTACATCAATAAAATCATATTGATACTCTTTAGTATAATAATAGTTCTCACCATCTATCTCATAAAATGGATAATCTATTGAACTTGATTCTACTGTTGGGGAAGCACTCTCTTGATTTTTTAGTAAATCCATAGCCTCTTTAAGTGTCTTAACTCCGTAAAACTCTATATTTGGAATCTTAGATAATTTTTTTAAAGCAGAAAATGGAACAATAGCTTTATGGATTAATTTCTGATTTGCCAAAGACAAGATAAGTGGATAAAGTTGAAGATTCTCCTTTACAGAACCATCAAGTCCCAATTCACCAAAAACAAACCATTCACTAAAATCATCATCTATATAGTCTAATGCAATTAATAAGGCTATGCTCAAATCAAACTGAGAACCCTCCTTTTTCACATCACTAGGAGCTAGATTTATTGTTATCCGTTTTGGAGGAAAGGAAAACTCATTAGAGAGTAATGCAGATTTAGAACGCTCTTTAGCTTCTGTTATAGCTGTACTAGCCATCCCAACAATAGAAAAGGAGGGTAAACCTTTTGTAAGAGTTGATTCAACAGTAACTACTTTTGCTTCTATACCCTCATTTGTTGCACAATTTACACTTTTCATAATAATTCTCCTAAAATCTAAAGAATTTTAAATTCCAGTATACTACCTCACTTTTTACTATACACTATATAAAATTGCAATTTGTCATATTTTTTTTATATTCTCACAAATTTAGTTTAAATAGTTATAAAAACCATAAAATAAAGATTCAATAATGTAAAATATATCTAATTATTTTAATAAAGGTCATTAATGAAAAATATACAAAACTTAAAAACTTTAAAAACTTTAAAAAATGCTAGTGTTATAAATTCTATTATTGTTGCGGCTGTTATAATGGTGAGTGCTTTATTCTTTTTTATCCCTTATATCATGGAACAATATACTATTAAAACAATAATTGCTCATAGTAAAAATAGTGTTGAACAGATTAAACTTATAAGAGCTTATTATGTAGATGCTGTTGTTGATGATATAAAAAAATATGCTCCAAACATAACATTTCATTATGACCATAAAGGGGTTAATGGAAGATTACCACTACCCACAACTACTATCTATGATTTAAGTAAGATTTTTAGTGAAAACACTGGGATAAAATATAACTTGTATAGTGATTATCCATTTGCAAACAGAAAAGATAGAGTACTTACTGATTTTCAGAAAGAAGCTATTAAATACACAAAAAAGAATAAAGATGGTGTATATGTAAAACGAGATACCATAAATGGAAAAGAAGTTTTAAGAGTTGCTACAACAGACTATATGACAGACCAATCTTGTGTTAATTGTCATAACAATCATATAGATAGAACTTGGGAAGCAAATAAATGGAAGCTTGGTGATAAAAGAGGTGTCTTAGAGGTTATCACACCATTAGAAAATGAATTGGCTGATCATAAAATTATGAGAAACTATATCATTATTTTTATCATCATAACCTTTGGAACAGTTTTATTGTATCTGTTTTATAAAATCAGAAAAAGAGAGAATGAACTTTTTGAAGTAAATGATAAACTAGAAGATACAGTAAACAACAAAAATAAAAAAATACAATCTATGGAAAAATTAACAAACCATTATATTATCTCATCAAAAACAGATACTAAGGGAATCATTACAGATGTTAGTCAAGCATTCATAGAGATTAGCGGTTATTCAAAAGAGGAGCTACTAAATAAACCTCATAATTTACTAAGACATCCAGATATGTTAAAAAGTACATTTAAAGATATGTGGAAGACTATACAATTAGGAAAAACTTGGAGGGGTGAAGTTAAAAATCTTAAAAAAGATGGTGATTTTTACTGGGTAGATGCTGTAATATCTGCTGATTTTGATGATGATAATAATATCATCGGCTATAATGCAGTTAGACAAAATATTACTGCTCAAAAAGAAGCTTACTATTTAGCTTATCACGATTTTTTAACATCTCTACCAAACAGAGCGAAGTTTGAAGAGATAGCCTCTCATGCGATTAAATCAGCCCAAAGAAATAATAATATAATTGCTATCCTTTTTATAGACCTAGATAAATTCAAAAATATAAACGATACACTTGGTCATCATTATGGTGATGAGATGCTAAAAGTTGTTAGTAAAAGAATGCAAAATATTTTAAAAGATATAGATACTATATCTAGAATTGGTGGGGATGAGTTTGTAATTTTACTAGAATCAATTACAAACACTAAACATATAGAAACTATTGTAAATAGAATTTTAGACATTCTAAGAAAACCTATCGAAATCTTTAATAACACAGTTTACACTACTGCCAGTATAGGTATATCTATGTATCCTGATAATGGAAAAACTGTATCTAAACTAATGAGATATGCAGATAGTGCAATGTACCATGCAAAAGATATGGGCAGAGATAGTTATCAATTTTATAGTGAAGAGCTAAACATCTTATTTACAAGAAAAATAGCTGTTGAAAAAGCTGTAAAAGATGCTATTACAAATAACTCTTTTGATTTTGTATTTCAACCAAAATATAATTTAATCTCTCATAAATGTAGCAGTTGTGAAGTTTTACTAAGATTAACAGATAAAGAGTTAGGATTTATTTCACCAGCAGAGTTTATACCAATAGCTGAAGAGAACAATATGATAATTGATATTGGAAATATTGTATTTAAAAAAGCTGTTCAAACATTTAAAAAATGGAAAGATATAGATTTAGGGATTGAACAAATATCTATAAATATATCAAGTACTCAATTATCTGAAGAGAATATTGTTGCCAAGTATCTAAATATTATCAAAGAGAATAATATTCTCCCTACAAATATTGAATTAGAACTAACTGAACACTCTATGATAGATGATTTAGATAAAAATATAAAAGTTCTAACAGAGCTAAGAGATTTAGGTTTTGAAATATCTATCGATGATTTTGGAACAGGTTATTCATCTATGAGTTATCTTAAAAAACTTCCTATTGATACGATTAAAATAGATAAATCTTTTATAGACGATATAGCTATAAATAAAGATGATTTAGCTATCGCTCATGCCATTATTCAAATATCTAATGATTTAGGCTATAAGATAATCGCTGAAGGGATAGAGGATATAAAACAGGAAAATATTTTAATTGACTTAGGTTGTAAATACGGACAAGGATTTATATACTCTAAAGGATTATCAAATGAAGATTTCATCTCATTTATAAATAAAGAATAATAATATTCTTTATTTATTTTTTAGAAGTTTTTTTCTCTTTTAACATTCGCTTATACTCTTTTTCAAATTTTCTTCGTCTTGATGATGTTAATCTATCAATAAATAAAATTCCATCTAAATGATCTATCTCATGCTGTATAGCAATACTTAAAAGTCCATCAGCATCTATTGACTTTGAGATTCCATCTCTATCTTTATACTCTATTGAGACAGTGTCATACCTAACTATATCTTCATAAAAAGATGGTACACTTAAACAACCCTCTTGATAAGTTGTTTCACCATTTTTTTTAATTACAACAGGATTAATAATCTCAATAAGATTCTCTTTTAGTTGTTCACCATCTTCTTGTGGAATATTTAATATCAAAACTTGTTTAGCATGGGCTACTTGAATTGCTGCCAAACCAATACCATTAGTATTCATCATTATTGGGTACATAGCATCTAAAAGTTTATGTAACTCTTCATCAAAGTTTTCAACAACTTTTGATTTTTCTTTTAATTTTTTATCTGGATACTCTACTATTTTTAAATTCATTATTTACTCTTCTTTCTTTTTAACTACTGATGTCTCTTCAATATTTGCATAATAATCCTTTTTAGGATTTTCATATGCTTTTTTGATTCCATTAAGAGCATTCATAACTATCTCTTCTACTGCAAATGGAAGTCTAATATCTGTAATACCGATAGAAACTTTTAATTGTATCTCCTTGTCAGCTAAGAAAAAGTTACTATTTGACACTAGCTCACACAGTCTATGACTTGCTTTTTGCGCACTCTCTATATCAGTATGTTTTAAGAGCATAGAAAATATACCATTACCATAGTGAGCTACAATATCACTTCTACGAGATGTTTTCAACAGAAGCCTAGCAATTGTTTTAGTCATTAGATTGAGTGCTTTTTCATTCTTTACTTCATTCTTTAAATCACGAGATAATTCAATCATAATAAGAGAACTTTTATGTTTGTAATTATCAACAAGCTCTATCTCTTGTTCTATTTTAGTAAGTAAATATCTTTTGTTATACACACCAAACTTATTATCAAAAATAGTTTCATTCTCAACTTGTTTTACAATACCAGCAGTATCATCATAGATATTTTTCATCTGTAAACTTTGCTTTTTTACTATTGTATTAAGTTTATCTACATCACCACCTAAAGTATTTATAATATTTATTGCTTCAGTTTCAGTAGAATTTTCAAGAAGTTCTTTTTTTCTTTTTTCTAGTATTTTTGACATTAAGTTCATATTTTTATATAAACCAACAGTAACACTTAAAATATTTTTAATTGATGAAAAACCTTGTTTTAAACTTTGTTCTAACATTATAGTTTTATCATCATTATTATCATCATCATCTAACTCAAGTAATGATTTAATTTGCTTCTTAAGGTTTTCACTTTTTTTTTCTAGTAATCTATCAAAATAGAGCGAAAAATTATTTGGAGTTGGGGGAAGATTATCTTTTATAAGTGCATTTAATACCTCTTTAGCATAGATTTCAACTTCACTAACTGGATTGTTCAAATCTAATGCATCAAAAGTTATATCAGCTTCAGGTGACGATTCTGAAAATGATTCTAAATCAAATTCTGATGCTTTTGCTACACGACGATTTCTATTTCTTAATCCCCCTGACATACTAACTCCTATAACTCTTTAATACTTTTTTCCAAAACTTCATCTATCATACCATACTCTTTAGTCTCTTTGGCACTCATAAAGTTATCTCTATCGGTATCTTTTTCTATTGTTTTTATAGATTGACCACTATTTTTTGCTAAGATAGAATTAAGTTCTTTCTTCATTCTTAAAATCTCTTCAGCTTGAATAGCTATATCAGAAGCTTGACCCTGAGCACCACCTAAAGGTTGATGAATCATAATACGAGCATGTGGAAGAGCATATCTTTTACCCTTTTCACCAGATGATAATAAAAAAGCACCCATTGAAGCTGCTTGACCTATACATATAGTAGCAACATTTGGGCGAATATAATTCATTGTATCAAAGATAGCCATACCTGCTGTTACAACTCCACCTGGGGAGTTGATGTAAAAATAGATATCTTTTTCTGGATCTTCTGCTTCAAGAAATAAAAACTGTGCAACAATAGTAGAAGCAACTTGATCGTTTACCTCTCCACTAAGCATCACAATTCTATCTTTTAAAAGACGAGAAAAAATATCATAAGAGCGTTCACCACGACCTGTTTTTTCTACTACATAAGGGATATAGCTCATTATTTATGCTTCTTTTATTTTAGAGTTAAGTAATCCTGAAAGAACTTTATCTTCAACCATTGACATTTGAATTGCAGGAATATATCCAGCATCTTTATACTGTTCAAAAGCTTTTTGAGGATCTTGACCCATTTGCATCGCTTCATAATAGATAGTTTGCATAACTTCTTGCTCTTCAACAGTTACATTTTCAGCCTTAGCTAAATTATCAATAATAAATGTTGCTCTAACACTTTTTTCTGCATCATCTCGTAAAGTTTTACGAAGCTCATTTAGTTTATCAGCATCTTCACGAAGCTCTTTAATCTCATCTTCACTCATATCACCAGCTTTCTTGTTTAAAGCCATATCAATCTCTTGTTCAACAACAAATTCTGGTAAATCAAATTTAAAAGTTGAAACAAAAGTTTCTAATAATGCAGGTTTCATATCATCATTATAAAGTTTTGATAATTTTTCATTTTCTATTTGAGTTTTTACTAATTCTTGAAGTTTAGCTAAATCTGCATCCTCTTCACCTTGAAGCATTTTCTTAGCTAAAGCATCATCAAGAACAACTTCACCTTTAGTTTGAATAGCATTAAGATTTACTTTGAATTCAGCATCTTTAGAAGCTAAATCTCCACCATAATTTTCTGGGAAAGTAACTTTGATGATTTTTTCTTCACCCTTAGTCATACCAATCATTTGATCTTCAAACCCTGGGATAAATTGACCTGAACCAATTACAAGAGAGAAATCTTTTGATGAACCACCATCAAAAAGCTTACCATCTACTGAACCTTCAAAATCAAAAAGAGCAGAATCATCTTTAGCTAAAGGACGATCATCTTCAACATCAACTAAATCAGCTTGATTCTGAGCTAAGTCTGTAATTCTAACAGTAACTTCCTCTTCTGTCACTACTGGCTTATCAAATTCAGAAACCATTGAAGCATAATCACCCATATCTATTTCTGGTCTCATAGCAACTTTTACAGCTACCTCAATTTTATCTTCAGTTTTATCAAACTTAGAGATATTTGGCTCACCAATTAATGATTCATTAGCGATATTTAATTCAGCTAAACCTTTATCAAAAACTTCACGAAGTGCTTCAGCTTCTGCATCTTGAACAAGTTTCTCACCATACTGTTTTTTAACAGCAGAAACAGGAACTTTACCTTTACGGAAACCATCAATTTTAGCTGTTTTAGTTAGCTCTTTAGCTATTCTTTCTAATTTTGCATTTACCTCATCCATAGGGATTGTTGCTTCAATTGTAGCATTTGCACCGTCGATTCTATTTGATTTGATTTCCATCAATTTCCTTTAATTTTTATAATATTTAGTTATTAGGTAAAACCTATTCCAAATCATTTTATTTTGGGCAATTTTATCAAAAAACTACTTTTAATTAGCTTTACATAATTTAGGCTTAAAATGTAAAATTAAAAACCATACCACTGCTATATCTATCATTACATCTGCAAAATTAAATACTGCAAAATTAAATTTACAATGCCAATAAACCATATCAACAACACCACCGTGGATAAATCTATCATAAATATTTGAAAATGCACCACCTAAAAGTAACCCAGAAGGGAAGGCATAACAAAATTCTCTTTTATAAAATAGGTAGATTAAAATACCACTAATAAGTACAAGTTGAATATATTTAAGCCACTCTTCTAGAAATGATAACATTGAAAATGCAACACCTTTATTGTAAACAAGAATCAAATCTATACACTCTGTGTAATATCGAAATCCATCAACAAAAAGCATCTTTATATTTTGGTCAATTATAAATATACCAACCATTGTAAACAGTAAAATTAAACTAAATTTAAAATTTTTATTATCCATTTAATGCTTTTTTAAAAAATTCAATTAACTTATCCATATTAAAATTCAATTGTTTATTATCCTTACATTCAAGTAAGATTCTTAGTTTATTTTCTGTTCCAGAATATCTAATTAGATGCCCAATATTTTGCTCATCTAAATTCTTTAAAATATCTTTTAATCCATCAATCTCTTCTAAAGGCTTTTTAACACTAATATTTACACCATCTAATCTTTGTGGATAAAGTTTAAAAGGTCGAAGAGCTAATGATGTTTTTGTAGACTTTCTAATAATTAAAGATAAAATTTGTAAAGCAGATAATAATCCATCACCAGTTTTAGCAAAATCACTAATTACAACATGACCACTTTGCTCTCCACCAAAATTTATACCCTCTTTTTTCATCATCTCTACTACATGTTTATCTCCAACACTTGAACGAAATAGTTTTAAATTTTTAGATTCCATATACTCCTCTAAACCTTTATTACTCATCACAGTAGATACAATTCCTTTACCTTTTAAATCACCATTTTCATCCAAATATGCACCTAATGCACCCAAAAGATGATCACCATCAACAACAACACCATTTTCATCAACAACAACTAATCTATCAGCATCACCATCAAGAGCAATCCCTATATCTGCTCTACACTCAATAACTTTTTTAGATAATTCCTGAGTATATAATGCACCACAATTGTTATTTATATTATTTCCATTTGGTTCATTATGTAAAACAACAACATCTGCACCCAGCTCCTCAAGAACTGTTGGACCAACCTTATATCCAGCACCATTAGCCGTATCTAAAACAATTCTAACACCTTGTAATGATATATCTCTAGGAAATGAATTTTTAAGCTGAACAATATATCGTCCTATTACATCATCTATTCTTTTTGCTTTCCCAATATCTATACCTGTTGCTTGAGCATCAGCAATTAATTCATCGTTAAAATATATATCTTCTATCTCTTTTTCCACTTCAACAGAAAGTTTATTTCCATGCCCATCAAAAAATTTAATCCCATTATCTTCATAGGAATTATGTGAAGCACTAATCATAATTCCAGCATCACATCTCATATTTTCTGTAATAAAAGCGATAGCAGGGGTAGGCATAGGACCTATCTCGATAACATCATAACCAATAGCAGTAAGTCCACTTACTATTGCATTTTCAATCATATAACCACTTTTTCTAGTATCTTTACCTATAAGTATTTTATTCGTAACTGAATGTTTCTTAAAATAGATTCCAGCAGCCATTGCTATTTTCATAGCCATTTGTGCAGTTAAGAAAGTTCCAGCTTCACCTCTAACACCATCTGTACCAAACAATTTCATAATATATCCAAGTTTTTAAAGTGTTGTATTTTAATATAATGTAGCTTATAGGGGTGTTTGTTTTTATTCTATTATTTAATTTTTTATATCTTATGTGGTACAATATAATCAAGTACAAAGGAGGATATTATGAATGTTTCAAGATATTTATTTCAATCACCTTATAATAATCAGGTTCAAGTTGGAAAACTGGATACTAGTGCTAAACAAGAATCTAATTCAACAGAGAATATACCGATTCAAGATGAGATTCTAAAAAAAGCAGAAAACTTCCAAAATACACAAACTAAAGAGATTACACCTAGTGTTGAATCTCCATCTCAGATAGATTTGTATGTTTAATTATCTCTTTTAGTATCCAATCATAATTAGGAATCTTCTAATTCAACTTCAATAGAGAGAGCTTCTATACCATCAACTGTCTCTTTTTTAATGTCAATGGTTTTTACACCAATATATTTTTTAACCACTTCCATAAGTTCAGCTTTCATCTCATCCATAAAAGGATAAAGATTACTCTCTCTATCTGACATAATAGCGATAGTCAACCTATCTTTTGCCGTAGTTGCACTACTTTTTTTTCTGAAAAAAGAGAACATTACTTAAACATCCCTTTTATTTTACTCATCAAACCAGTTTGAATAGTTTCAACATCTTCCATAGCAACCATCTCCCCACAGATACGAGTAGCTATTCTCTTATAAGCTTGTCCAGCAGGTGAATTTTTATCTAAAATTATTGGTTTACCTTGGTTAGATGCATCTATAATCCCTCTATCTTCAGGAACTTTACCAATAAGAGGTATACTTAAGATTTCTAATATATCCTCACTTGTAAGCATCTCACCACTCTGAACCATTTTAGGGTCTATACGGTTGATAACAAGATACTTAATAACCTCTTTACCCTCTTTTACTTTTTGTGATTTTGAATCTAAAATCCCAATAGCACGATCAGCATCACGGATAGAAGAAACTTCAGGGTTTACAACAATAATAGCAGAATCAGCAAACTCAATAGTATGCTCATAACCACTCTCAATCCCAGCAGGGGCATCAAGAATCACATAATCAAAATCTTCTGCCAAATCAGTTACAAGTTTTTGAATCTTATCAGAATCTAAAACAGATTTGTCTTTTGTTTGTGAAGCAGCTAAAAAGAAAAGATTCGCATCAAATTTACTTTTTATAAGAGCTTGTTTAACATTCGCTTCACCATCCATAACCTGAACTATATCAAAAACTACACGATTCTCTAGCCCAAGAATCATATCTAGATTTCTTTGACCAATATCAAAATCGACAACAACACATCTTTTATTATTTATCGCAATTCCAAGTCCAACATTTGCGGTAGTTGTTGTTTTACCAACTCCACCTTTCCCACTAATTACTGCTATTATGCTCCCCAATTTTGTTCCTTTAATACTGGTGTTATAACTATCTCGTTATTTTTTAATTCTACTCTATTTAGTCTATCTTTTAAAAATGAGTTATCAACTTCTACTCCATGAAAGATTATATTTGCTTTTGGTGAAGCCTTTAACATCATAAAATTTCCATTACATCTTATAGAACCATCTACCACTTGAGTGATAATAAGATTCCCGTCTATTATAATTGTTGCTCCACTATTTACACGGTTTAGTAAAAGTAAATCTCCATCTATATTTAACTCCTGCCCACTACGAACAAGTGAATCTAACACTTTTAAATCTCTTTGTTGTACTGGCTCAGGTGTAGTTGATTTTAATAGTTCTGCTTCGAGTTGTTTTTGAGCATTGAGATATTTAGCTCTCTCATTTTCAAGCTCTTGTTCTACAGGTTTACGACCCTTACCCTTAGGTAAAGTTACATTTTGCAAAAAACTCAATTTTTTTTCGTTTAAATAACTCTCTATTTTTTCACTTATGTCCCCATTTATTACAATCAGATAATCTTTAAACAGATTATAGTTTGTATCAAAAAAAGATATAAACTCATCTTCATCTGTTATAGTTGTTTCACATACTTTTACTGAAGATTGTTTTGTTTGCAAAAAAATTCCTTTGTGAACCATTTATATGAGAAGCATTTTATCAAAATTATCTAAAAATAAAGATTACTGCTTTGAACTCTTATTCTCAATCATATCTAAATACAACTCTTCAACCTTAGCTCTAGCCCAAGGTGTTTTTCGTAAAAATTTAAGACTAGAGTTTATAGTAGGATCAAACAAAAAACATCTAATATCGATATATTGACTAAGTTTTTTCCATCCATAATGCTTTACTAAATCTTCTAAAATATTTTTAAGTTTAATCCCATGAAGAGGATTATTTTTATTTTTTTCTGCTTCACTCATAATTATTTATCCTTTGGGTGATTCTATCTAAATATACTCAGAACTTTAGCCTAATAAATGTTTGATAATAAAAACATTCACAAATAATAGTTTAACTATTTAGCAACTAAACAGTCACCTTGGATAAAACAAGCTATCGCATAACCATGATTCAAACCTAGAGCGATACTTCCACCACTCTCTTGAGTGATATCTCCAGCTACAAATAATCCAGCTACATTTGTTTCATAATTATCATCATGAACAGGTTTTCCATCTAACTCCTTGATTCCAGAACCAGCAAGAAATGAGCTTGGTGTTGTTCCACCTATCGCATATATCACTCTATCAAAAGTTTCATCTTCAGCTCCATTAAACAGCACTTTTACTTTGCCATCATCGTCCTCTAACCCATCTATATTTATCCCAAGAATCGGTCTTACCTCTTTGTGCATTATCGCATTTGCTATATTTGTTTGATTAGTTGGATTTGCTCTTCTAAATGTTTCTCTTCTGTAACAGATAGCTACCTCATTTTTTTCACTCAAGTCTACTGCATACTCCACAGCACTATCTCCACCACCAACAACTAAAACTTTTTCACCCTCACTACATCCATCAAGTGTATAAGCTATCTTTTTCTTAATAGTCGATGGAATTTTATAGCTTGGTTTGTTAGGTTTTCCCATTCTTCCTATCGTTACAACAACTTTTTTGGCTTGTATACTTTTTCCAGCCATAAAAACTTCAAAGTATCCATCTTTTTTCTCTATGGTTTGCACCTCAACATGAGTTTGAAGTTCAACCGAGTGGTAATCTAATATCTCATCAAAAAAATCTAATGTTGTTTCCTTAGTCCCATCTACAAAATAGATTCGTCCATCAAGTTCAACCTTTTGACCCTTCCAATCTTTATCTACTCTTTTGTTATCTTTATAATACTTACGAATTGTAGAGTTATGATTCACATCTTTTTCTAACAAAACTATATCTCTAATACCTTGTAAATAACTCTCTACTGCTGTCGCTATCCCTGCTGGTCCTGCACCAATTATCGCTAGATTATAAATATGACTCATACTATTTCCTTTTTATTTTAATTTTTCTGGGAACTTTGAAATAAATTTTTGAAGTTTCGGAGCAATTACCACTTGACAATACCCTTGAGAAGAGTTTAATTTATAGTAGTTTTGATGATAACTCTCTGCCTTATAAACTTCACCTAAAGTGCTTACTTCGGTTACTATCTTATCTGCAAAATCAGATGAGGCCTTAGATATAGAATCATCTATAATCTTTTTTTCCTCCTCATCTGCATAATATATAACAGAACGATACTGTGTACCTTTATCTGCACCTTGCTGATTCAATGTTGTTGGATTATGCACCACAAAAAATATCTCTAAAAGTTCTACTAAACTTACTATATCTGCATCATACTCAATATCTATAACCTCAGCATGACCACTAACACCTGTACAAATATTTTCATAAGTTGGATTTGCTCTTTTACCACCTGTATAAGCACTAACTGCACTTAAAACACCTTTTACATCACTAAAAACTGCTTCAATACACCAAAAGCATCCACCACCTAAAACTAATCTTTGTATATCCATTTCATCTCTTCTTTTTAGCAAATTATTACATATTATTTTTATTGTTTATATATATGAAAAAATTATAACTAAAATTTAAGAATCATTAATGATAGGGAGCGAAAATTTAAAGATGATAAAATTCAAAAGAAAATTGTAACATAGTTAGATAAAATGCCATCTTCAATATTTAATTCAGTTTGGGTTCTATATTTATCTGAAAACTCATTAAATCGTATTATAAAGCCTTATTTTTTAGAACGAGCCCCTCATACATCTCTAGAATCTGTGGAGTTTCCACCCCATACTTTTTTCCATGCTCCACCACATAGCCAGTTAAACTTTCTAATTCTACTCTCTTTTTATTTTGAAAATCCAAGTGCATTGATGTTGATGAATCATAAGGGACTTTTGAAGCAGTTTGGAGTGATTTTTCTATCTCATCATAGATATCTATCTCCATAGAATTTGCTACATTTGCTATCTCCTCTAAAACTTTTTTAACCTCATCCCTATGATTCTCATATACAAAACCTATACTTTTATCATAGTAAGATGTGCTAGTAGCAAAAGCAGATATAAATATAA
The DNA here is from genome assembly GCA_027064515.1 of Sulfurimonas sp. Classification (GTDB taxonomy): domain Bacteria; phylum Campylobacterota; class Campylobacteria; order Campylobacterales; family Sulfurimonadaceae; genus Sulfurimonas. The sequence continues at coordinate 15,313 of JAMOPL010000056.1, forward strand.
ATTTTCTCCATATAGCTTGTTTAATATCACTAGGTGTTTTATACCTTAGTTTAGCCTCATCAAATATCTTTGATAACTTTTCAGTAGACACAGAATCTCCACCAAAAACACAAGCAAATAGCTTCCCTTTTTTTCTAATGATTCCAGGTTCTTTGATATGAGACAAGATATAAACACAACCCTCTAAAACTGTACTTTTAGTTAATCTTCTTAGTATATCACCATTATTTACACCGTTTGAAAGACTTAGAATCGTACTCTTAGAATCTATACATTTTGAGATTCTTTCATAAGATTCTACCAAATCATAACTCTTCACACAAAATAGTACCAAATCAAAATAACCACTACAATTATCTAACTCTCTAGCATCTATTTTCTCATTCCAAGATAAAGAATCTTCAACTATTTCCAATCCATTATCTTGAATCTTTTTAAGATGTTCACCCCTAGCAAAACCAACAACATTATGCTTAGTTTTATTAAAACTAGCACAAATATACCCACCTACTCCACCAAGACCTACTACTGCTATTCTCATATTTAGCCTTAAAATTATTTTATACATATTATAGCAAGTAAGTCTAACTAATTTTATATACATATCTATTCTTTTAGTTGTACTATTTATGATGAAAATGATGGTGGGGAATTAATTATTTACGATTCCAATAATAATTTTTCACAAAAGTGATTTCAGATGCAAACACTTTAGTGATATTTTTAAACGATGAAGTATTACCAGCGAAAAAGAGAAGATTCTCAATAGCTGGATGATTTAGGGTAGATAAGGTTTAAAAAAACTAAAGCCCAAACTTTTGAATCTCAACTGCTATATTCTCTCTAAAAATTTCACGAACTGCATCTTGCCCAAGTAGGTTAAATTTAGTTGTATTATCTAAAGGTTTTACAATAGAAGAATCACAATACTCACCAATCTCTTCAGATATCTCTATCATATCTTTAAAGTAATGATTTCCACTCACTAAAAGCATAGGAACAACCTGAACTTTTAACTTTGGATTCTCTTTTATTCTCTCTAATATTTGGGCTTTTATAGCATCTTTAACAGCATAAAAAGGGAACTCACCCTCTAATGAACAAGTCAGATTATTCTTGTTTATCATTTTTAAAAAGTCAGCCGTATAAGATACAGATTCTAAACCACCAAGATTTAAAACTGGAACACCATGAATCACATAAAGATTGATAATATTTTCATCCTCTTGACGGATTTGTGCATCAAGATTCTTAAGATATAGAGATGTCTCTTTTGTTTTGTATAGAAGTGGATTTGTATAACGGATATTTGCCAAAGAGAAGTTTTTAAACCCCTTCACCATACGAACTAACACCTCATGCTCATCAGTTGGAAAAATATTTACAGATACAACCACATATCTTTTGTACCCCTCCATATCTACATCTGCCATAACCTGAGGAAGATTCTTATAAACCTTCCCCTCTTTAGCCAACTCTTTGATAACCATCTTTGAAGAGAAAGCTGTAAACACAGGAATCCCCTCAAACTGCTCTTTCACATACTCTTGAAAGCTAAAATATTTATCTTGCTCAATCACAGAACCAAAACATGATAAAATAATTGCAGTCTCTTTGTTATAATGTCTATATCGTTTCATAGTAAATCCAAATTTTTTAGTAATTATAAAGAGATAAGTTGAAAAAAGCATTAGTAGTATCAGCAATAGCATCAAATCAAGGTAAAACTTTATTAACTATGGCACTTTTAACCCATTTTAAAAATAGAGTTCGCCCTTTCAAAATAGGCCCCGATTTTATAGACCCCCAATTTCATGAAAAAGTGGCATCCTACCCATCAGTAAATCTTGATGGCTATATGATGGATGAGAATCAACTAAATTGGATTTTCAATAAATATAACGATAAAGATGTAGCCATCTGTGAAGGTGTTATGGGGTTTTATGATGGGATGGATAAAAATTCTAGTGCTTATGATGTGGCTAAAATTTTAAATATCCCTACACTTCTGATTCTTGATGCTGGTGGGAGTTATATCACTATATCTGCCATCCTAAATGGGATGTTAAATTTTAGAGATGATAACACTATAAAAGCAGTTGTACTCAATAAAGTATCTTCAAAAATGCACTTTGAATTGGTAAAAAAACATATAGAGTTAGAGTGTGAAAATGTTATAGTAGTTGGGTGGATAGAGAAAAACTTACCTAGTATCAGTTCTCGCCATTTGGGGCTTGATTTGGAGGAGTTAGAATCTGTTGCATTAGATTCTATCGCTAAAGATGTACTTAAAAATATAGATACACAACTTTTAGAAACTATTATAGATATAAAAGTTCAAGATAAAAAAACATATCCATTTAAACCAATAATACAAAAAGATGAGAAGTGTATTTTAGTAAAAGATAAAAACTTCTCATTTATCTACCATGATAATATTGAGTATTTAAAAGAGTTATATAAAGAGGTGATTTTTATAGATTCAACAAAAGATGAAGAGATTCCAAATGATGCTGATATGGTAATAATAGCTGGTGGTTATGTTGAAACTGATGAGAGTTATGCAAGGGTAAAAGATTCCATAAAGTTTAAAAATTCACTCATAAACCATGCTTCTAAAAATAAAAATATATATGCCGAATGTGCAGGGCTTATCTATTTAGGTAAAAAAATAGATGAAAAAGAGATGAGTGGAATCTTAGATATAGAGTTTAAACTAGGTAAAAAAAGAGAAAGACTTGGTTATTATAAAGGGATTGATTTTGATACCAACGAAGTGAAAAAAGGGCATGCTTTTCACTACTCTTACATCACTTCAGCACCAAAGGGTAAGATAGGACTTTATAAAGTATCAAAAAAAATGATGAAAGATGGTGGCTATAAAAAAGGCAATCTAGTTGGAACATATCTGCATACTATGTGGCGATGTGATAAAGGAGAAGAATTTTAATGTGTGGATTTTACGATGATGAGCAAAAGATAAAAAAAGGTGATAAAGCGATTTATAAGAATCAAAATATCACAATAGTTTCAGCAAAACATATAACAACTAATAAAACTATGGATATAGTTTATATGATAGATTCTCAACCTGAAAATGGTGAGATTATGATAAATATTCCTTATAAAACTGTTGGGTATGGATTAAACTTACTAGGTAGAGCCTAAACTCTACCTATAAACCACACACTCCCCCAAACTCTTCTCATCTTTCCAACCCAATTTTTTTAACTCTGGCTCATCATAAAACTGATCTACATAACCGATACAAAGATAAGCGATAAGTTTACTATTTTTTGGTGCATCAATTGTGTTTAAAACCTGTTTTTCATCTAAAATACTCACCCAACCAAGCCCAATATTTAAGGCTCTTGCCATTAGCCACATATTTTGAATAGCACAAACTACACTGTACTCACCCATCTTTTTCATACTTGTAGCACCAAGAATCTCACCATCACTCTGCTCATATAAAACAGCTATATTTATAGGTGATTCTTTGATTCCCTCTAGTTTTAGTTTGTTGTACAACTCTTTAGTTTTGAAAATCTCTTTTGCTTTCTCATTCTCATTTGAGAAGTTATTAAAAACTGCCTCTTTTATAGTTTTATCTTTTATCACTATAAATTTCCATGGCTGAGAATAACCAACAGATGGGGCAGTTAGACCAGCTTTTAGAATCAGCTTGAGAGTATCATCTTCTAGCTCCTGAGGTAAAAAATTGTTACCCCTTACATCGCGTCTATTTTTCATAATATTTAAGAGGTTTTCTGTATCATTTGAGTTAAATTTCATACGCTATTATATCTTAATCAATATCTGATATAATCACTAAAAAATAATGGAAACTATAAATTATGAACTTTGAACTACAAGAACCACCTATCAATATTGGCGAAGAGATATCTGTAAAATCATTTGAGATGATTCAAGCTGAAGCAGTAAATTATGAGGGATTTAATCGTTTCGATACAAATGAAAAAGCTTTGGTTGAGAGACTGATTCATACAACCACTTGTTTTGAGCAAATAATCGACAATATCTACTTCTCAGATAATGCGATGATAAAACTAAAAGAGTTACTAGAGAAAAAAGCAAAACTTATAGTAGATACAAATATGATTCGCTCAGGATTAAGTAAATTTTACCTAGATAAATATGAAAATGAAGTTATCTGCTATGTAAATGAGCCTGAAGTTTTTGAGATGGCAAAAGTGAACAAAACTACTCGCTCTTATGCAGCAGTAGAGTTAGCGATAGAGAGATTCAAAGATGAGCCAATGGTTTTAGCTTGTGGAAATGCCCCGACATTTATCTATGCAGCGATAAATACACTCATAAAACAAAACATAAATCTTGATAATGTGATTCTACTTCTATTCCCAGTTGGATTTGTAAATGTTGTAGAATCTAAAGAGTATGGAAAAAAATTTATGAATCATTTTGGTGTTGAGGGAATCATCTTAGAGGGTCGTTATGGAGCTTCAACTATGGTGGTAGCATCTCTTCATGCAGCATATAGACTTATAAAAGATTATGATTCTGAATTTGGGAAATATAACGGTAAATAGAGAGGGACAAGGGGAAAAGCCCCTTGACTATACTAATTTAGTATAGGTGTGAAAACACACATAAGCAATATTGCGATTAAAAGCTTATTCATAAAATCCCCCTATTAAAATCTGGGAGGGCAAAAAAAAAGGTCAAGGGGTAATTAGTCCCTTGACCTTAAAAGCTTTTTACCACTCCGTAGATTCTAATAAGTTTTAATCGCAAGTAAAATTATATCTAAAGTAGTTAAAAAAGGCAATTATAATGGAAGTTAAAATCAATGAGATGGGTTCGGAAGTTGTAGATGGTTTTTTATGCAAACCTAAAGATTTTGACCCAAATCGCCCTATTATGCACTACAAAACTATCATTATGATTTGTGATGATGAGCGATGCTCAAAAGCTGGTAAGATTGACAAATCAGCACAGCTAAGAGAGATTCTAAAAGATATGGGTTTAAACAAGGGTGAGAACCGTATAAAAATCACAAGAACTGGATGTTATGGAGCTTGTAGATTTCGTCAGGTGGCACAAGTGGTGGAAAATACACAAGCTAATGGTGAGCCTAAAAATAATGCTCTTTGGTTAAAACATACCCATCAATATAGTGAAACGGAGTGGAGAAATATTTTTAGAATCTTATCGGAAGGTAAAATTTTAAAAGATGAATTAGGTGAAGATGCTTTTATCCCTATGAAAGTGTATAACTAAAATTTATGTCTAAAAAACTTCGTAGTGGTTACACAACTGGAACTCATGCCACAGCAGTTTTGGGTGCAGTTTTAAAAGATTTTTATGAGAATCAAGTAGATACTGTAATTGATGTAAGTTTAGAAAAATCTCAAGATGCGAAGATAAAGATAAAAAAAGAATCTACTCACCATTTTAGCACTATAAAAGTAGATAATGATGATTTGGATGTGACTAAAGGGTGTTGTATCCATGCTCAACTTTTTTTAGAGATTCCAAAAGATTTAAAACCACAGACAGCTTCACTCATAGAGATAGGTGAAACAAAACTCTTTATCTATGGTGGTAGTGGTGTTGGAATCGTTACAAAAGCTGGATTGAAAATAGCACCAAACTATCCAGCGATAAATCCTGTTCCATTAAAGATGATGAAACAGATAGGCTCAACTATTGTAAAAAAAGAGAAAAAGCAGATTTTACATATAGTTTTTAGTGTTGAAAATGGTGAAGAGATAGCCAAAAAAACAGCAAATGAAAAAGTTGGTGTGATTGGTGGAATCTCCATTTTAGGAACTCGTGGAATCGTGAAACCCATCTCAGCAGATGCCTATCTTGATTCTATTCAAACAGAGATAGCCGTAGCAGATGCAAGTGGTTTCAAAGAGGTGGTTTTCACTCTAGGAAATACAGCTCACGACTATTCAAACAAAAATTATGAGTTAAGCCAAGTTGTTGAGATTGGTAATTTTATCTACGATGCTTCACAAAAACTTCAAGAAACAAAGTTTAAAAAGATGATTTTTGTAACAAGTGTAGCAAAGATGTGTAAAATCGCTCAAGAGTGTAAAAACACCCATAACCGTTTTGGTGGGATAGACTTTGATGAAGTAAAACTTTGGCTGAAAGAGGAACTTGATTTTGATTTGGGAAGTGAAGAGTACTTAACTTTGAAAGCAGTTTTACAAAAATTAAGTTCTGAACAAATCAAACTTTTTGGAACTTTTTTAGGATATAAAGCTGGTAAGAGTTTTCAAAAATGGTTTTTAGAGTTAGGTATTGAGATAAAAGAGATAGAGATTATTACACTGAATGGTGCTGATATTTTTAAGAGGGAGATGAGATGGTAACAATAGCAGGTTCAGGGATGGGTGGATATAACTTTGATAATATCCACTTAGATTTTACAAAATATGAGATTATTTTTTGTGACCAAAACTTTCAGACTGATTTAGAGAATGTTGTAAAAGGGAGTTTTAAAGTTGTTAAAGAAGAAATTTCAAAAAACTTAGATAAAGAGATTCTCTATATTGTAAGTGGCTCACCCACTTTTTTTTCGGGTGCGATTCTCATCTTAAATGTTCTAAAAAAAGAGAATATCCCTTTTAAAATCATAGATAACACTTCATCTTTAAACTATATGTTAGCCCACGAGGGTGTATCACTTGTAAAAACTGGAATTATCACTTTACATGGAAAAAATGATATAGATTTAGAGAATTTTTTAGTTAAAGATTATACATTTATCATTTGCGATGAAAATACACCTAAACTTTTAAAAGAGGCAATGCAATTTTTAGATAAAGATGATTTTAGTATCACTCTTGGGGAGCAATTTGGTTATAAAGATGAGAAGTTTTCAAACACTACACTAGATTCTATGATTCTAAATCCACCTAAAATGCCCTACTCTCTTCTGATAAAACGAAACTATAAACCACTACCAAATATATCAAGTGAAGATTCTATCGAACATGAAAATGGGATGATAACAAAAAGCTACAAAAGACATATCTCTCTACAAGTTTTAGAACTCCAACCTAACCAGCTTCTTTGGGATGTGGGTGCTGGTAGTGGTTCGGTAAGCATTGATGGATATAAAAGATATAAAATTAAAACTGTGCTATTTGAGAAGAATGAGAAAAGAGCAAAAATGATACAAAATTCACTCTCAAAACATAAGATTCTCAACACAAAACTCCAGATTGGTGAAGCGAGTGAACTTTACAAACTTGAAAAAACTACACCTGATAGAATCTTTGTTGGTGGTGGTGGGATGAAAGTTATCAGTGAATTGGATTACCTTTATGAGAGATTAGCAGATGATGGTTTAATGGTGGCAAATTTCGTAACACTTGAACATCTTACAACTGCGATAAACACACTCAAAAAAGCAGAGATAAAATTTGATGTGAAAAGTATCTCACTCACAACATACAAGATGAGTTTGCTACTTCCTGAACCTGAGAGGGTTATGTATCAAATAATTGTGAAAAAGGAAAAAAATGATTAAATTTGTAGGAGCAGGTCCTGGGGATCCTGAGTTGATAACTGTTAAGGGGCAAAAAGCTTTACAAGAGGCTGATGTGGTTTTATATACTGGGTCTTTAGTTCCTAAAGAGCTTTTAAGTTGGTGTAAAGATGGGGCTATTATAGAAAATTCTGCTGATATGTCTTATGAGGATATTTTTGATTTTATAGAGAAATATCATAGAAATAAATTTGTAAGACTTCATACTGGTGATCCATCTATCTTCTCTACAACTGCTAAACAGATAGAGTTTTTAAACGAAAAAGGGATTGAATTTGAGGTGATTCCCGGAGTTACTGCTGCTTTTGCTGCGGCTGCTTCTGTTGGGGTTGAATATACGATTCCCGGAGTTTCTCAAACTATGATTATTAGTAGAATCGAGGGGAGAACTCCAAACCCTGAAACCATAAAACAACTCCTTTCAAATAAAAATAGTTCTTTTGCTTTTTACCTCTCTATCAAACTTATCCAAACACTAAAAACTACTGCTTATGAGTTGGGTTATAAAGTCGATACCCCTTGTTGGGTGGTTGAAAAAGCCTCTTGGAGTGATGAGATGGTTTATAAAGGGACACTTGAAGATATTCAAGATAAAGTTTCACATATTAAGGGTGTAGCATTGATTCTTTTTGGGGAATTTTTAGAGCAAAAGGCAAAAGTAGAATCTCATCTTTATGCTAAAAAATACAAAAAAGAGGGTGAAAAATCCTCTAAATCATTATAAAGAGATAATATGAAAATAGCGATAGCAACTATAAATAACCCTAGTTTAGAATCTGCGAAACAACTCTTACCAATTTTGAAGAATCACGACTGTACTATTTTTAACAAATCTGAAGAATCTGATGGTTTTGTGAAGTTTGATAAGGTTGATGATATTTTACCAACTGCTTGGGCTGAATTTGATGCGATTATTTTTATAATGGCAACAGGTGCAGTGATTCGCAAAATTGCTCCACACCTAAAAGACAAAGCAACCGACCCTGCTGTGCTTATAATGACACTTGATTTAAAGAGGATTATCCCCTTGGTTTCTGGGCATTTAGGTGGAGCGAATGAGTTGAGTGTTGAAATTAGCCAATCTCTTGATGAGTGTGTAAACTTTGTCACAACAGCATCAGACCAAATCAAGGTTCTAGCCTTTGATATGTTTGCAAAAAAGATGAATTATGAGATTAGTAACCTCAAATCATTGGCTCAGTTAGCTAATAGAATCATCAACAAACAAACTGTTCAAGTTGTTACATATCCCTCTATTATAGAGGAGTTAAAAAACTTTGAAGGTTACAATGAGGATAGCATTATATTTTTCACCCCTGATGATTTAGATGATTTTGAGAGTGAGATTTCAACCCTTTATATCACCCCTCAAAAGTTAGCAAATAACTCTTTACAGTTTCATCCAAAAGAGATAGTTTTAGGTTTGGGGATGAACAGAGGAACAGATTCTAAAGAGATAGATTTAGCAGTAAAAAGATTCTGTTTTGAGCATTCATTAGATTTTAAAAATGTAACCACTTTAGCGAGTTTTGAAGCGAAAGCTGATGAGATTGGTTTGTTAGAGTTTGCTAAAAATGCAAACAAAGAGTTAAAGTTTTTTAATGCCAATGAGATAAACAAGTTAGAGCAAAACTTCTCACCCTCACAAGCTACAAAATTTTTCAACATAAAAGGTGTAGCCGAACCAGCTTCACTACTAGCAAGTAAAACAAAAACACTTTTTTTAAGTAAAAGAATCTACGGCAATGTAACTGTTGCTTGTTCGTTTTAAAAGGAAACAAAAATGGGAAAATTAACATTAGTATCAACTGGAGCTGGTGGTAGTCGCTATCTTACAAATGAAGCGATTTTGACGATAGAGGAAGCAGATTTAATTGTTGCTTACACAAAGTATGCAAAAGATTTACCTCACTTGATGGGGGATAAAGAGGTTTTTACTACCCCTATGACAAAAGAGATAGAGAGGGTTGATTATGCGATAGAGGAGGCTAAAAAAGGTCGTAGCGTTGCTCTTCTCTCAAATGGTGATGCGAATGTTTATGCTATGGGTTCACTTGTTGTTGAGTTGATTGATGTTAAGGGGTATTGGGATAGTATTGATTACTCTTCACTCCCTGGAATCTCTTCTGTTTTAGCATTGGCTTCTGAGGTTGGAGCTCCACTCTCACAAGATTTTTGTCTTATATCTCTTTCAGATAGATTGACAGATTCTGAATTGATTCAAAAGAGAATCAGACTCTCTTTGGAGTGTGATTTTGTGATAGCTATCTATAATCCTAAGAGTAGAAGTAGATTAGAGCCATATCGTGGGATGCTTGAAAAACTATCGGCTGTTGAAGATTCTAGAATTGTAGTAATCGCTAGAGATTTGGGAAGAGAGAATCAAACCATAAAAATTACAACTGCCAAAGAGTTGATAGAAGCTGGTGTTGAAAATGAAGATGTAAATATGTCAACAACACTTCTTATCGGAAATTCAACAACAAAACTCACAACAAACGGAAAAGTTTTAACACCTCGTGGGTATCTTAGTAAATATAATTTGAGTGGGGTAAAGAGAGAGGAATGGCAAAAATAAATCTTTGAAAAATTATCTATTTTTGATATAATTACTTTGTGAGTATAACTTTATGTGGTTTACGGAGTGGCAAAAGCTAGGGGATTAATTACCTCCTAGCTTTTTTTTTGCCCTCCCAAATCACATAAAGGGGATTTTATGAATAAGCTTATACTCACACTATTGCTTATGTGTATTTTTGCACCTATGCTTTATTAGCATAGTCAAGGGGTTTCCCCTTGTCCCCTCTAAATTAATCTCTTTTCGCAAAATTAATAAATAGAGTCATATATTTTCTAACTTTACTTATTTTTGAGGGTGTGATTTTTTCATCTTTAAGATACATATTTTCAAAAGTATAAAAATCACCTTCACCTAATTCTGTTGTATCCATACCAATTTTTGGTCGCATTAGAATCTCCGTAGTTCTAATATCTTTTCGTGGATTAATAGGTTTTATTATCAACTGTTCATCCCCTAAACAAAGTGCTTTTTTTGCTTGTGCTGAACCAGCACTAAAAGATGTAACTCCAGCTATCACTTCACTATTTTTATAAAGTTGTTCATCAGATTCTTTGATTCTATCGAGAAGATAATAGATACTTGAGTAAACACCAGCATCACCAAGTGTCACAAAACACACTTTATTATTCTCTTTTAGAGTGTCTAAAATAACCTTTGCCTCATTATCCCAATCCTCCTCTAGGAAGTGCATAGGGGAATAAACAGGGATAATTTTCTTCTCAACTTCAAGAAGTTCTAGTGCTTGAGATACAATTTTGAAACTGATTGATTTTGTGAAGCTGTTATCTTCACTTTTTGTTGGTACACAAATAGCATCACAATCTTTAAAAGCATTGAGTGCTTTGAGTGTAAGAAGTTCTACATCGCCAGGCCCTAAAGAGACCATATAAAGTTTTGAAGTCATAATTATCTTTCTTTTATATTTTCGGCAGTATATAAAGATTTTACTACTTATAAGGTTAAATAGTGTCAATATTTGATAAAATAATTGGATATTATTTATCTGATAAAAGGGACTAAATAAATAAACTAAAATGAAAAAACTACCCATCTATGAACTCTTATCAGATATAACAAGCACTTTAAAAACAAACAATACTTTAGTCTTAGAAGCACCACCTGGGGCTGGAAAAAGTACAGTTGTTCCAATCTCTTTACTCGATGAACCTTGGCTTAAAGATAAGATTATCATTATGTTAGAACCTCGCCGTGTAGCTGTTAGAATGGTTGCAACTCAAATGGCTAAACTTCTTGGTGAAGAGCTTGGGCAAAGGGTTGGTTATCAGATAAAGATGGATTCTATCTATTCTAAAGAGACCAAGATTCTAGTAGTAACTGAAGCTATTTTAGTTCGTAAACTTCAAAGTGATCAAGAGTTAAATGATATTGCATTAATTATTTTTGATGAGTTTCATGAGAGAAATATCCATACCGATCTCTCTCTTGCTCTATCTCTACAAGTTCAAGAGTTACTTCGTGATGATTTGAAGATTCTTATTATGTCTGCCACACTTAACTCTGATAAAATTTCCACTTTAATTGGTGATGTTCCTGTAATAACCTCAAAGGGTAAAACTTATAATGTTCAACATAACTATTTAGATATTAAAACAAAACAAGTTAATTACAAAACTCTAAACCAAACACTCTTAAATATTACTCTAAAATCTATAAAAGAAGATTCTGGAGATATTTTAATTTTTTTAGCTGGTATAAAAGAGATAAAAGCTTTAGAAAAATCACTACAAAACTCACAAATATCAAAAAATATTATGATTCTACCACTCTACTCTGCCCTAAATAAAAAGGAGCAAGATAGAGCAATTAACAAAGCAGATAAACGAAAAATAATTCTAAGTACAAACATTGCACAAACATCCTTAACTATTGAGGGTGTAAAAGTTGTTATAGATTCTGGCTTTGAGAAACTATCTAGATATAACTACTCAACTGGTATGAACCATCTTGAACTATCTTTTATATCTAAAGATTCTGCTACTCAAAGAGCTGGTAGAGCTGGAAGATTATCTGATGGGAGATGTTATAGAGTTTGGCATGAACAAAAAGTATTAGTACAATCTACTAAATCTGAAATTCTTCGTTGTGATTTAAGTTCACTTATCTTAGATTTATCTTTGTGGGGAGTTGATAAATTTGAAGAGTTACACTGGCTAGATATTCCAAATAAAAAAATTATAGATGGGACAAAAGAGATTTTAAATGAGTTAAAGATGCTTGATGAAAAATATCAAATTACTCAGTTTGGTAAAGATGCTCTTAGTTTAGGGATACATCCACGATTCGCATTTATGATTCTAAAAGCTAATGAGATAAACTATGCTTATGAAGCTTGTTTATTAGCCTCTCTTTTAGTTGAAAAAGATATTTTTCAAAATACTACTAATGATAGTGATATATTACAAAGATTTACCCATCTATTTGAGAAAGATTTTGATTCTATATATATAAATAGATATAGAGCAAAAGAGGTTCTAATTCAAGCTGATTCTTTCTACAATAAACTAAAAACTATTAAAAAAATTTCAAAAAAAAATAAAACTCTAGAACAAGATATAGTTGCTATTTTACTCCTTTTTGCCTATCCTGATAGGTTAGCAAAACTAAGGACAAAAAATACAAATAGATATAAACTTAGTAACTCAAAAGGTGCAATTCTCAACCAAGATGACACTCTCTTTAACGAAGAGTTTTTAGTAGTTGCAAACCTAAATGCACAAGAGAGAGATTCTTTTATACATCTTGCCATTAGAATCTCTTTAGAACAGATAGAAAACTATTTTAATTCACTTATAAAAACTAAAGAGACTATTATCTACAACAAAAAGAATAAAAAATTTGATATTAAAGTAAGTACCTATTTTTTACAACTAGAGTTATATTCAAATCCAGCTAAATTATCTAAAAAGCATAATTATAAAAAACTTTTTATTGATTTGATAAAAAAAGAGGGTTTAGAGATTCTTAGTTGGAGTAAAAAAGCAAATAGTTTAAAAGATAGAGTAAAATTTCTAAATTTTCATAACTATACAGAATTTCCAAATTTTGATGATGATACACTACTAAATAGTTTAGAGATTTGGCTAGAACCATATTTAGATGGAATCTCAACTATAAAAGATTTAGAGAATCTTGATATTTATACAATTTTATTATCCTTAATCTCATGGGAAAATCAAAAACTTCTAGATTCTCTTGCCCCTATAAATATAAAAGTGCCAAGTGATTCAAGAATCAGTATAGATTATTCAGAATATGAAAAACCATCTGTAAGTGTAAAGATTCAAGAAGTTTTTGGACTATATGAAACACCAAAGATTCTAGATAACTCCATCGCATTACAGATGCAACTTTTAAATCCAGCTATGCGTGTAATTCAAATAACTTACGATTTAAAAAGCTTTTGGGAGAACTCTTATGAAGAGGTTAGCAAAGAGTTGAGGGGTAAATATAAAAGACACTACTGGCCAGTGAACCCTTACGAAGCAGTAGCAACAAAAAAAACTAAAAAATATATGTAATATTAAGAGTTTTATTGGTGAATTATTGTAGTATATAAACAACAATTTAGAGGATAATTAAATAATGGAAAGAATATTAGTAGTTGAGGACAACAAAGGATTAGCTAAAATTATAGCGAGAAGAATTTCAGATACTTTAAAATTTGAAGTTGATATTGCTCATACTCTTCGTGAGGCAAAATTATTTTTAAAAAAATATAACTATTTTATAGCACTATTAGATTTAAAACTTCCCGATTCTTCTGACGGAGAGATTGTTGATTATGTCTTATCTAAAGATACTAGAGTTATAATTTTAAGTGGAACTATTGATAAAGAATTTCGAGAAAGTATGCTTAAAAAGAATATAATAGACTATGTAAATAAAAGTGGTATTCACGACCTTCACTATATTGTTCAATCTATACAAAGACTTAAAAAAAATCAACAACATGAAATTTTAGTTGTTGATGATTCTATGATTATTAGAAAACATATACAAAGATTGTTGGAAAACCTACAATTTAATGTTCTTATGGCAGCTGATGGAGAGGAAGCTCTCGAGACAATAGAGAAAAATCCTGATATATCTTTAGTTATCACAGACTATCATATGCCTAAAATGGATGGATTTAAACTTATTCAAGAGATACGAAAAATTTATAAAAAAGAGGATTTAAGTGTTATAGCATTATCTTCAAATTCCGATTCTGAAATAAATGCTATGTTTTTAAAGCATGGTGCAAATGACTACATCACAAAACCTTTCTCTAAAGAGGAGTTTTCTTGTAGAATTAACAATACTATTGAAGCTCTAGAAAATCTTCATATCGTCACACGCCATGCAAATCGTGATTTTTTAACTAGTCTTTATAACCGTAGATATTTTTTCTCCAATATGAATAAATATATTAAAGAAACATTAAAAGAAGATAAAAACTATGCAATAGCTATGATAGATATAGATTTTTTCAAAAAAATAAACGACACTTTTGGTCACGATAATGGAGACAATGTTATTGTAGAACTAGCAAATATCTTAACTTCAAATACAAATCAGCATGATATAGTCGCTAGATTTGGTGGAGAAGAGTTTTGTATCGTACTGAAAGATATAGATAAAGCCAAAGCTGAAAGTGCTTTAAATAGATTAAGAGAAAAGGTAGAAAAAACTACTCTATACTCAGATAAAAATGAAAAAATTTGCTTCACAATCTCCATAGGAGCCGTTATGAATAGTGATAAAAATCTAAATGAAACTATCATCCAAGCAGATTCTATGTTGTACCGAGCAAAACAAAGTGGACGAAATAAAGTTGTTTTCGCTTAACTTATATCACTTCTTATAAAGCTAGTTTCTTTTTAAGAAACTAACTCACGATTAAATTTTTTAGTTTTTAGTTTTGCTCCAAGATATTTACAGATTAACTCTGCATCTTCATAGGCATTACCTAAACAACTTGTCGCTCCTGGTGATGGTGTCATGTTAAAAACAATTCCATCTCCAGTATCAATTTTAGCTTCACCTAAAAGTAACTCTTTGTTCTTTTTATCAATAACTTGTGGTCTAAGTCCACCAACACCCTCAGCAAACACAATGTCATCTTTTGTAAGTGATGGAACTATTTTTTGAACCTCTTTTGCAAACAGTTTTCTTCTTACACCTGGAACTTCATATAAAAAGTTTTTAACAGCGTAATCTCTAATATCTTTATCACCCATAAGTTTGTAAAATACTTCTATAACAGCAGGAGTAGGGCTAAGAGATTCTAAAAAGTCCATAAAGTGAGCATGATGGTATCTCTCTAGTTTTGGTAGAGCAATAGCAGTTGGACCAAATCTAATAGTGTTATCATGCACTAAATCTGGATCACCATGAATAGCAGCAAATGGAAGTTTTGGGTTTTGAATAGTGTAAACTTTAGTTTTTAGTTTATTTATCTTAGAGTAATAAAAACTCCCACCAATAGGCAAACAAGAGTAATCAAGTCCATGACCCATCTGATGAGCAAGTAAAAGTGAATGAGCTCCAGCATTTACAACTACATAATCAGCAAAATATTTTTCACTCCCAACAGTAACTATATATTTATCACCTTTTTTCTTTATAGAATCTACCTCTTTGTTAAAGTGTACATCTATCTCATCATTCTCTTTTTTTGCATTTCTTGCAAAACTTTTTGCAATCTCTCCAAAATCAACAGCACTATATCTCTCATTAGTCCCCATAGCTACGACATCAACATCTTTATCCCGACCCTCAAGAAGAGCAGGTTCAATAGTCTCTAAATCTTTTCTACTCCATAGTTTCATATATGGGAAATCTTTTTTAAACTCTTTGTATCTAGCTTTGATAAACTTAACCTCTTCATCGCCAACACCTATCGCCATTTTAGGAATTTTAAACATATATTTATCATCATATCCATAAAGTTTTCCATAGTTTTCAACCATAGTTGCTGTACGGTTTGTTTTTATAGCTTTTTCAAGTGTGTAGTTTGTCTCAATATCCCCACAATGAAGAGTTTGTGAGTTACCCTTAGCATTTGAATTTAGTGTAGCTAATTCATTATATTTTTCAAATAGTGCAATATTTTTTATATCTGTATATTTTGCTAGAGTATAAAGTAAAGCAGTCCCAGAAATACCCCCACCAATCACGATAACATCGTAGTAATGTTTTTTTGCCATTGTAAAAACCTTTAATTTAGTATTAAAATTATTATAACACTAAATTAAATAAAACAGATAAAATTCAAGAAACACTATAAAAAATTCTTAGTTTATGTATCAATTATTTATTCTAATTCTCTTCTTATCGGCATATTATCTAACTTATATCATTCTACTTTAAAATATTATAGTTCGATACAAACTAGTTATCAATATAAAGATATGTGTATTAGTGCGATATCTATATTTAGTATGCACCAAACTAGAATAACAAACTAAAGAGTTATAAAGAATGGTTTTGATAAACTCACATCAATACTATTTAGGAGTTATTTATTGAAAGAGAATAAATTTATTGAACAGATTGAAAGAATTAATCTTAATTGTGGAAATCAAGAAAAAGCTTTCTATTTATTGTATGTACTAATGGCTTGGAAACACTCATCTAACGAGATTAAAGGGAAGTTTAGTTTTGAGAATTTTTATAACTCTAAAATAGAGGTAGATAGGCTTTTAAGTATATTTGAAGAGATAAAATCAGAACTATTATTTATAAGAATTTTTTTGTCTGCTGACGCTGTCCTTTTAAGAGAGCAATCATCCCCTTTAGAAAATAATGATTTAATTAAACTTTGTAATCTGATAAATACCACTAAATCACTACCAAATGTTTCACTAGGATTTAAAATAATTCATCAGTTTTTTAATAAAAATGATAAAAATAATGAGTTATATATCAGTTCTAGTATCAATAAACTAACAAGTGAATTAATAGATGATAATTCTAAAACTATATATATCCCTTTTAATAACTCTTTAGAATTTTTATACTCTTTGGATAAGAAGAGAGAGATATACACAGAATCTAAAACAAATCATCTCCTTTTCGAATTATTAAATATTTTGGATGGTATTAAGATTACACATAAGGATTCTGAACCATTAATAGAACCATCATATATAAATAAAAAAGCACCCCATCTACTTGAGCAATTTGATAGTTGTGTACTTTTTTTACCATTTGGCAGAAAAAATATAAATAACTCTATAAATGTAGAGAGTGATAAATTTGATAGATTTCATTATCATAATGGTGTGATTCTTGATGTTAACTGTGTGGAGCATACTTTGGCTCAAACAGAGAAACAGGCAATCTTATATATGCCAGTAGGTTTTACATATAGAGGGGGTTCAGAGGCTAAATTGAGAAAGGATTTGATAGAAAATAATTATCTTGAATCAGTTATACAGTTAGCACCAAATTTAGATTCAAATACATCCACTGAAACAACTATAATTGTGATAAACAAGAAAAAAAATGATGATAAGGTACATTTTATCAATTTAAAAGATTCTAGTTTTTTAAAAAAAGATGGAAGAAAAGTTATACTTGATAACTTTGATAAAATTATAGATATTTATAAAAATAAAATAGAGATTGACAACATATCGAGAGTTGTGAATAATGAAGAGATTAAGAGTAATAAATTTTCATTTTCAGTAGAAAGATATATGAAATCTAAAGAATCTTTACTTATAAAAGAGTATTTAGAATCATATAAAACAATAGAGTTACAAACAATCGCTACTGTTAGGAAATCTCAGCTTTTTAGTGATGAAAATGAGGGTAAAACTGTTTATGAAATATCCCCTTCCGATTTTAGTTCTGCTGGTTTTACTATGAAAGGGACAAAATCAAAAAAAATCAAAAAACAGTTAAGAAAGTTATATATATATAAATTAGAGAAATATGATGTGATTTTAAGCACAAAAGGGACAATAGGTAAAATTGCTATTTATGATAAAGTGGCAACTCAAACAGATGATTTTATAGTATCTCAAGCAAATGTCATTATTAGAATTAATGAAGATGATAGTTTAAAACGGAAAAACAGAGCGATAGAGCTTTATATGTTTTTAAAATCAAATATAGGTCAAAATATTTTAAAAGAGTTGGTATCAGGTACTGTAATGCCTCAAATATCTACCGATGATGTGAAAAAAATGAAGATTCCCATTATATATGAAGAGGAAAAAGAAAAAATTTCTAAAAATTTCTATAAAGAGATAAAAATTTTTGAAAAAATTAATAAATTACAATTAGAGATAGAGAATATTCATAGTGAATTTTTAAAAGTATAAGTTTTAAAATAATTCTATGAATAAATATAAGACTTGAATTTTTATCAAATTCTAATATTTTAAAATTCTCTAAAAAAGGTTCTATTATCTTTAGATTTTGCTCAATCCTAGCAGAATTATATACACCATATATCAACTCTATGTAGTTTATTCTTGATATATATAGATTATCAGCAAGTATCATTTTTTGCTTTTAAATCTAGCAATATATAATTCTCTTTCTCCTCTTGTTTAGCCACATTATGCAAGGATTAGTACTGTTTTAGTACATCATTAATTTGAATATAAGCCTCTATTGGTGTAGTTTCAAAGTATTTTATATTATGTTTTTTAGCAAAATCTTTTGTCATATCTTGTATTTTAAGCAGATTGAATCTTGGTGCTTTTGGAAATAGATGATGCTCTATTTGAGTGTTTAATCCACCATAAAACCAATGTATAAATGCTCCACCTTTAAGTGAACGGGAAGTTCTCATCTGTAACTCCATCCACGACAAATCTTCACTTTCATCTTTTTCAAATACTTCACAACCTAGGTGATTTGTGATAAAACCAAAAGCTAACCATGGAGAGAGTACAAAGTGTAATGTTAAAAATACAACAATTGCATCACTAAATGGTAAAAAATAGAATATTGGTCCCCATATAATTGGCCAATGCATCAACATCAACACCAATTCACCATATTTTTTTCTTTTTATTGCAAAATTATATGATTGAATGATAAAAGCTGAATACATAAAAAACATAGAACCCCAAAACACAAGATATTTAGAATTTCTAAGCCATGTTTTATCACCTTTATATTTAGGTGCAAAAGTACCATCCATTGCTAAAATATCTTCATCTTTTTCAGGAACATTACACCAAGTATGATGATTAATATTATGTTTAAAATCCCACCATGATGATGAGTTACTCAAAATAATTGCTGCAAATGGATAACTCAGTTTAAATGAAAGAGATTTATTTTTAAAATATTGTGTATGTAAAATATCATGAGATATAAATACAGCACGGGTAAAAATAATAGTCATAAAAAGACCTAGCACAAAAGCTGAACCTGCAGGTGGAGCGATTGTGTTCCAATTAACAACTATTATATATACAAGAGCCATACATAAAATCGTAGCTATCATCTCGATAGAGCCTCTAACAGGGACACGATCTAAAAGTCCTGCCTTACGAACCTCATCTTTTAATTCATTAAAAACATCTGAATATCGAGCTACTGACATAATCTAACCTTAACTTTAATTTAATTTAAAAAAATATTATAACAATTATATTTTAAACTAATCTTTTTTATAATTATGTCTTTTATAAACATTTGAATAATTACCACTTAACCTCAGCAGTAATCATACCTTTTGTATAATCTTTACTATCGCTTTCTTTGATATTATATGTCTCACCAGTAGCTAACCATTTAATATTTTTGTTTTGTTGCCAAGCACCACCATAGATATAAACATCTTTTGTCTCAACAACTTTATCTGTTTTAAGATCTTTAGATTTCCATCTATCATATCTACCTAATACAGAAAATTGTTTTTTCTCACCAAAACGACCAGTCATATTTATTGAATAACCATCACCATTAAAGTGTTTCTCTCCAGCTTCATGACTATCATTTTCAGCATTTAAGTATTGAACAGCTACTAAGAAAGATGGCATATTGTAAACAGCATGTAAACCGTAGAAACTATAAGTTTCACCATTATTATCTGTGTTGTCCATATTGTACTGACCATAAAAAGAGGCATCTAAGAAAGTATCTTTAGTTGGTTTTCTTTTTTTCTTACCATTACCAAGAGCAGCAAGAGTTGTTCTCCACTCTAAAGAAGTGCCATCACCAACATAAATTTTATCTCCACTAGAATCAACATCGTTTTCACCACCATAACCTTCACCATTGAAGATTCCAATTTCAGATGTAAAATAATCAGTTTTAGTTTTGAAGTTAACCCCTAAATCTGCTGAACTACCAAACTTAGCAGTACCTTCCATAAATACTTTAGAGATTGAACGCATATACCAAGATGTAGCTTGTTCATAATCGTGCCATGGACGGTGAACTATACCAAGTTCTACACCAGTCGCTGGTAAAATATTGTTTAAGTAAAGGTAAGCATATTTAACAATTACATCTGCTTTACCACTAGCTTTTGAAGAATCGTAAGTAGCATCTAAAGTTACACGAACATAAGATTTCGGGTCTTCTAAAACATAAGCTTTTACTTGTAAGTAGTTACGACGCATCTCAAATGCACTTGTAGAATCACCATGGGTATCAGAAGCTCTCTCCTTATAGTCTTTATGTGTAAAACCTAAGTAGTGAGTACCACTAAATTTTAGTTTAGAAGCATTAGCAAATACTGCTGTATCCTCTTTTTTAGGTGCAGTAAGTTCAGGGTTTGCGATAAGATTCTCTTTAATATCTTGAGCTTCTTTAGAGTTAATAGAAACTCTACCCTTGCCTCCAGTCATAAATACTTGACCTTTCTCATCTACAAATAGTTCCATCGCACTTACACTTGTAGCAGAAATAGCTAAAGCAGTTAATGCTGAAATTATAATTTTGTTCATTTTTTATCCCCTTTTTATTGTTGGTGAAATTATAAAATATATTGATTACATAATGATTACACTTTTGAATACAAATGTAAAATATATCAATACCATTAAAATAATTTTACTTTTGTGTGAGGTTTGTTCGCTATAATCACAGTAATAAAGCACAAGGATTGAATTTTGATTAAATATATACTGATTTTTATTTTTGCAACAGGTTTGTTTGCAAATGTTATTAAATCACCCATACTAAGTGTAGAGCACTCTAGCGATACAGCAACAATAAAGATAGATAATATCAATGTTGGGATGAGTGGTTTTATCTCTCATAAACTATCTAATGAAAATAGCATTATCTTAAAAGAGATTACAGTTGTAGCTTACAATAAACAAACAAAAATCGCTACTTTGAAAATGGATAATTTTAATGTGTTAAGACACAATTCACTTCCAAGTGGTAAATGGAAAGTTGAAACTGGTGACACAGCTATACTAGCTTTTGCATACTCAAGAGCCCTACTAATAGCTCCCAATGAAGAGGTTTATTATAGAGTTACAAAATCTACCTCTTCTCTACAATGGTTGCATCCCGATATATTCGCCACTATACTCTCTTTTAACTCTCATCCAACACCTCTAAAAAAGGATTTTATAGCTATGAGTAATACTACTTCTGTTGGCTTAGTATTTTTCTTTATAGATGGAAACTTATATACGACAGATGCGAAAAGTTTTAAGATTTTAAATATTACTGATGCTCCTGTTATACAAGATAGTACTAAACTACCTTTTTATAGCAGAATCGAAGAGATTGAAACAACTTGGTATGAATTTGGTGCAGGAACTGGAAAAATGAGTAATTATGAAAATTACTATTTTAAACTACTTATTGAAAATAATCCTAACAACCAAAAACTACAAAATTTATATAATAAATATAAAAGTAAGTAGTAGATAATGATAGATATAAAACATATAAAACACTTTACAACTATTGTTGGTGATGATAATATTTATAGTGACAAAGCACACTTAATCGCTTACTCTTATGATGCGACAAGAGAACATTTTGAACCTGATGCTGTTATATTCCCAAGAGATGAAGCAGATATAAGTGAGATTCTAAAGTATTGTAATGAACATAAAATTGTAATTGTTCCTCGTGGAGCTGGAAGTGGTTTTACTGGTGGAGCATTGCCAAGTTCTGGTGGGATTGTTTTAGCTATGGAAAAGCATATGAACAAGATTCTAGAGATAGATGTGAAAAATATGGTAGCTATTGTTCAACCAGGGGTTGTAAATATGGACTTGCAAAGAGCCGTGGAAAAAATAGGTCTTTTTTATCCACCAGATCCAGCTTCTCAAGATTACTCAACTATTGGTGGGAATGTAAGTGAAAATGCTGGTGGGATGAGAGCTGCAAAGTATGGAATCACAAAAGATTATGTGATGGCTACAAGAGCAGTTTTACCAAATGGTGATGTTATTAAAGCTGGTAAAAAAACTATTAAAGATGTAGCTGGTTATAACATAAGTGGGATTCTGATAGCTTCTGAGGGTACTTTAGCCGTTTTAAGTGAGATAACACTTCGACTTATCCCTAAACCAAAACTTACAAAAACAGCGATGGGAATCTTCCCAACTGTAAAAGATGCGATGGAAGCAGTTTATAAAACAATGGCAAGTGGAATCACACCAGTTGCTATGGAATTTTTAGACAACTTGACGATTCGTGCAGTTGAGCAAACTTTTAATAAAGGTCTTCCAGTTGATGCAGGTGCTTTACTTGTAACTGATGTTGATGGAAATTTAGAGGATGATTTAAACTTTCAACTCACTCAAATTGAAAAGGTATTTAAAGAGAATGGTTGTACAGAGTTTAAAATTGCAAAAGATGAGAAAGAATCAGCTGATATTTGGTTTGCTCGTAGAAATGCCTCTCCTGCCCTAAGTGTGTATGGAAGTAAAAAACTTAATGAAGATGTAACAGTTCCAAGAGCCGTTTTACCTGAACTACTAGAAAAGTTTTATGCGATAGCTAATAAATACCAAATTAATATCCCATGTTTTGGTCACACAGGCGATGGAAATGTTCATACTAATGTTATGGTAGATGGAAAAGACCCAGAGCAGGTAAAAATTGCTTATCTAGCTATTGAAGAGGTTTTCCAAGCGACTATTGATTTGGGTGGAACTCTAAGTGGTGAGCATGGAATCGGTCTTGCAAAAGCTCCCTATATGCACATGGCTTTTACAGATGAGGAGATGAACCTTTTCAAGTCTATCAAGATGGCATTTGACCCAAATAATATTTTGAATCCTGCGAAAATGGGACTAGATTAAAATAAAAAAATGACTGAATACAAACAAAAAATACATCAATTTTATAAATTTATAGTTATGCTTATAAGTAGTTTTGTAGACAAAGAGTTAACACTCTTTGCTGCATCTCTTAGTTTTTATACTATATTTACTATTATCCCTCTACTTCTTATTATGCTTACACTTTTAACATCTTTACCATCATTTGCAGATTATTATGAAACTATAAAAGTATTTATATTCTCTAATCTTATGCCTGTAAATTCTGAAGCTATTATGGGTCATATAGATGGTTTTTTAGAAAATTCAGGAAAGATGGGGGTTATTGGATTAGCGATGATTTTAGTAGCATCATTACTCTTTTTTAAAAATTTTGAGTATATAGCAAATAGAATCTTCCATGCAAAATCTAGAACACTTTGGGAATCTATAACTACATACTGGACTATGTTAACACTAACACCTATCGCATTGGGTATATCATTTTACATAACAGCAACACTTGCAACAGCAATAGAATCAAATGAGATTACTTCGGGAATAGATATAGTTCCACTAATCCCTTATGTAATTATATGGGGACTATTTTTCTTGATTTTTCAGATAGGCCCTAACACTAAAGTAAATCCAAATGCTTCAATTATTAGCTCATTTATAATCTCCATAGTTTTTAGTGTTTCTAAAAATGCTTTTATCTACTATGTATTTTATAATAAATCATATACAACTATGTATGGCTCTTTTGCAATTTTAATGTTTTTATTTTTGTGGATTTATGTATCTTGGATTATTTTTATATATGGATTGAAACTTTGTTACATTATAGACAAAGGAATCTCTAAAAAAGAGAAAGTTTAAAGGATATTTTATAACTTTCTTAGTATAATCCACCATCAATTTTTAGTAGGGAAATCGATGCATTTATGTATGGGTTGCTTCATTTTATTATGAGGTTACGCTATCCGAACAATTTTGTAATAATACTATATGGAGAAACATATGAAAAAAGTTCTATTTTTAATGCTAGCTTTAGCTACTGCTGCAATGGCATCTGACGGTGAGGTTGCAAACCAAACTCTTAAAGCATACTCAATGATCGCTGCTGGTCTTGGTCTTGGTCTTGCTGCTCTTGGTGGAGCTATCGGTATGGGTCATACTGCTGCTGCTACAATCGCTGGTACAGCTAGAAACCCAGGTCTTGGTGCTAAACTAATGACTACAATGTTCATCGCTCTTGCAATGATCGAAGCACAAGTTATTTACGCACTAGTTATTGCGTTAATCGCTCTTTATGCTAACCCATATTTAGGTTAATCTTTAAGATTTAACTAAATATACCTCAAAGCTCAACTTTTCGGAGTTGGGCTTTTTTTTACTTCTTTTTTATGCGATCGTGGTGGAACGGTAGACACGCTACCTTGAGGGGGTAGTGCCAATTTGGTGTGAGAGTTCAAATCTCTCCGATCGCACCATTTATAAAACCCTATAATAGGGGAATTCAAAGCTTTTTAATTTAGTTGGTATCCGTTTAGATATCCAAACTTACTTATTTTTTAATCATTGTTGATAAGCTATTTTAATATCTTGATATTAAACTCTTTTCTAATTTTATTATTTTCATAATCATTCTTGCTTTTATCTTTTGGTAGTCTCTCATTCTCTTTTATCAATATTGTAAAAATTATTGTGTGGTGGGAGTGCCACCATAAAGGTTTCACGATGCTTTTAAGACTCATAGTCTTATTGCTAGTGCTTAGTTACTTAACTAAGCTATTCTAGTTTTACTTAGAGGGATTAACTACCCCTCTTATATAATCCCACAACATAACCCTTTAATTAAACCACTAATCCACTTTCTAGCCATAACCTAAACACCTATTCACCTTCTAACTATAATGGACTGTAAAATCAATTTAATTGGTACATTTAAAGTACCAATTAGATTTTTATTTAAAAGCTCTATTTAAAGCACAAAACATAGCTTTTATAGAAGCTATTGCTATGTTATTATCTACACCTACACCAAAACAAGAAAGTATTTTTTCTGTTTGAATCTCTATGTAAGCAACAGCTTTAGCACTACTTTTTTCTCCACAAGAGTGTTCTGAATAAGAGTTTATGTTAAAACTATTTTTATAGTCTTTCATTAAAGCTTGTTTACAAGCATCAATAGGGCCATTACCCTCCCCATCTGCAGTTATTTCAACACCATTGTACTTATAAGTTAAAGTACATTTAGATGTAATACCATCAGATGAAGCTACAAAATCAACAAAAGATATATGCTCTTTAGTATTAAAGTAAGTATCTTTAAATATCTCTAAAATCT
This sequence comes from Sulfurimonas sp., assembly GCA_027064515.1. Taxonomy (GTDB): domain Bacteria; phylum Campylobacterota; class Campylobacteria; order Campylobacterales; family Sulfurimonadaceae; genus Sulfurimonas. The sequence goes on from JAMOPL010000056.1 coordinate 41,001, forward strand.
CTTTACTCTCTAACTCTCTACCCTCTTTATCGCTTACAGCTTGTACGATTCTTCCAATCTCTGGATGCATAGCTTTTGGAAGCTGAAAGCCATAATTTTTTTCTAGTATAAAAGCTACTCCACCTTTTCCAGACTGAGAATTTATTCGTATAATAGACTCATAAGTACGACCAACATCTTCTGGATCTATTGGTAGATAAGGTACTTCCCAAAAATTATCATCTCTTGACTTTTGATATGATAAACCTTTGTTAATTGCATCTTGATGTGAACCTGAAAATGCAGTATAAACAAGTTCTCCAACATAAGGATGACGAGCATGAGTATTCATCTCTGTACATCTCTCAACAACATCTAAAACTTCATCAATATCTGAAAAATCTAGCTGAGGGTTTACCCCTTGAGTTAACATATTTAAAGCTAAAGTTATAATATCTACATTACCAGTTCTCTCACCATTACTTAAAAGTGTCCCCTCAACTCTGTCAGCACCTGCTAGAAGTGCTAACTCAGTAGCAGCGATAGAAGTTCCTCTGTCATTATGTGTGTGTGTTGAAATAATTATATTTTCACGATTCTCTAAGTGATTACCCATCCACTCTATTTGGTCAGCATAAACATTTGGTGTTGCCATCTCTACCGTTGCTGGTAGGTTGATAATAACTTTTCTCTCATCACTAATACCCCAGCAAGATGTTACGGCATTTGATATTTGTACTGAAAATTCTAACTCTGTTCCAGTAAAACTCTCAGGTGAATACTCTAAAAAAATCTTACCATTATGTTGTTTCTCATACTTTTTAACAAGTTCAACACCATCTATTGCAAGAGCGATTATTTCATCTTTAGTTTTTCCAAAAACTATTTTTCTTTGAGCAACAGAAGTTGAATTATATAGATGAACAGTAGCTTTTTTAACACCTTTTAGAGATTCGAATGTTTTAGCAATAAGATGTTCTCTTGCTTGAACTAAAACTTGAACTGTAACATCATCAGGGATTAGATTATCATCTACAAGTTTTCTTAGAAAGTCAAATTCTACTTTAGAAGCTGATGGAAAACCAACCTCTATCTCTTTAAAACCTATTTTTAGTAAGAGTCTGAACAGTTCAAGTTTTTTTTCCATATTCATAGGGTTGATTAATGCTTGATTACCATCTCGTAAATCTACACTACACCATTTAGGAGCATTTATAATTGTTTTAGTTGGCCACTGTCTATTTGGCAAATCTATTTGTGGGTAAGGTTTATATTTACCTATTTGCATTTGTTTCATAATGAACTCTTTAACTTGAAATTATAGTAGACTCTTACATATACTATTAAGAGTGGAATTATAGCAGATTGTTTATTAGGGGATAGATAATGATTTTATATAATTGCATCTTGTAATACTATTGTAAACTTTGCACCATCTTTAATATTTTGTACACTAATCTTTCCATTATTTTTAGTTACAATTTTAGAACTCATATATAGGCCGATTCCTGTACCTTTTCCAATAGCTTTTGATGTAATATTTGCTTTAAAAATATCATCTATTATATGCTCTGGAATCCCTCCAGCATTATCAGAAACATCTATATAAGTTTTATTCTCTTTTCTATATATATCTATTTTTATATTTCTAACTTTTATTTTTCTTTCATTAAAAGCATCAATAGAGTTATTGATAAGATTTATAAACAGATGTTTATACTCATTTTTATTTCCAAATATTTTTATATTTTCATCAATATATTGTTCAATATGGATATTTTGAGAGATAAGTTCATCTTTCATAAGGATTTGAGTAGTATCTAAAACACTTGACATATGAAAAGTATCATTTTTAGTTGATGGTCTTAAAAAATTTCTAAATTCACTTAGAGTTGTAACCATATGTTCTATTTGCATTCGCACAGTTGCATCTAACTCATCTATATAATATTCATTAACTTCACCATCAAGATAATCATCTTTAAGTAGTTCAACCATCATAGAGATAGCATTTAAAGGTTGTTTCCATTGATGAGCAACAGAATCTATCATCTCACCCATTGCAGCTAGTCTTGATTGTTGTTCTATTATTTTATCTTTATTTTCGTTGTCACTATTTTTATTTTTTCTTTTATCAAATTTTTTTTTAAAAAATGTATTTTCTTTAAGAAGTTTTGCATTTTCTTTTTGTTGTGTAGTATATAACTCTATCAATTGATTTATCTCATATCTTAATTCTAAATTACTATCTCTAGAATTAGCTATCAGATTATCTATTAAATTTGTATCTATATCTACATTCATAAATTAACTCCATATTTTATAGGATATTATAGCAAAAAAAAGTTTGTTAAGAGGAAAAATTTCCCACAAAAGTGGGAGAGGGATGTTAAGCTATAAAAAGCTTAACACTGGTAAGTAGTTTTATACTCGTAAGCAGTTGGACGACCTTCATCTGGCCATACACAACGCTCAAAACGGTAATGTTGGTAAGCATCGATAAACTCTTGTGAAAACACAGGTTTAAGGAAATCATTATCACCAATAAGACCTTCAAGTGCTTCACGAAGAGTATGTGGCATTTGAGGAATACCTTTTTGACGAATCTCATCAAGAGATAATTCATATAAGTCCTCATCCATAGGACCAACAGGAACATCACCATTTTTGATACCATCAAGACCAGCCATCATCATTACAGCAAATGCTAAGTAAGGACAAGCAGCAGAATCTGGGAATCTCATCTCTAAACGAGTAGCACCCTCACCAGCTCCATAAGGGATACGACAAGCAGCAGAACGATTTTTAGCAGAGTAAGTTAAGATACTTGGTGCTTCAAAACCTGGTAAAAGTCTTTTGTATGAGTTAGTTACAGGATTAGTAAATGCTGAAACAGCTGCAGAGTGTTTAAAGATACCACCAGCATAGTTAAGAGCCATCTCTGAAAGGTTACCATAAGCACCCTCTTTATAGAAAAGGTTTTTACCATTTTTCCAAAGTGATTGATGAACATGCATACCGTTACCATTATCACCAAACATTGGTTTAGGCATAAATGTTGCAGTTTTACCATTAAGGTGAGCTACCATTTTGATAACATATTTGTATTTTTGAACATTATCAGCAGCACCGATAATATCATCATATACGATACCAATCTCATGTTGCCCTTGAGCAACTTCGTGGTGACCTAAAATAACAGTAAGACCAACTTGTTCTAAGATTTGCATCATCTCAGCACGCATATCAACAGCAGAATCTGTTGGAGCTACTGGGAAATAACCACCCTTAGTTCCTGGTCTATGACCTGTATTGTACATATCTGGGTATGGGTTATTTGAGTTCCACTCACCCTCTTCAGTATCAACTTTGTAACCAGCTTCATTGATGTTATCAACAAAAGTTACAGAATCAAACATAAAGAACTCATTTTCAGGACCAAAGTAAGCAGCATCAGCAATACCTAAAGAATCAGCATGAGCAATAGCAGCTTTAGCGATTGAACGAGGACATCTCTCATATGCTTGATTTTTGTAAATATCATAAACATCACAAAATACAATAATAGTTGGATCAGCAGTAAAAGGATCTAAGAAAGCACTTCCAACATCTGGAGTAAGCAACATATCTGATTCGTTAATTGGTTGCCATGCTTCGATAGAAGAACCATCAAAAGGAAGACCATTGTCAAGTTGACCAGCAGTAACAGCACTCATTCTATAACTGATATGGTGCCATGCACCTTTAATATCTGTAAATCTAAAATCTACAAATTGAACATCATTTTCTTCACAAAAAGTAAAAAACTCTTCTGTATTGTTAACAAATTTACCCATTCATTTCTCCTGAATTTTAATCTGTTCTTAGTATATCTGATTAATTAGTAATGAAAGACTTAAATTTGATTAAAAAATCATCATATCTAAGGATTGTTTCGTATAGTAAGTTTTATTGATAACTAGCAACTAAAATTTTACACTAAATGTTGAACCCTCATTCTCAACACTTTTTATTTTTAGAGAAAAGTTATGTAGTTTAGTGATATTATTTACAATAAATAGACCAAGACCAAGTGAATTATTCCATGAGTTTTCATGAACTCTATAAAATTTATTTGTTATGTTTTCAATATTCTTTTGAGATATACCAATTCCAGAATCTATAATATCCAAACCTTTTTCATCAAAATTTATAATAACTTCATATTCTGAGTATTTGAAAGCATTTTCAATTAAATTACTTACAACAACACTAAAAAGAGCAGGATCAGCTTTTATCTTTATCCCTTTATTACCCTTAATAATAGTTTTTCTTTTTGGGTAATTCAACTCTATATTTTCAGCAGTATCTACTACTAAATTATATAGATTTATGTTGATAAAGTTCATAGATTGTTGACCACTGTCTAGTTTTATTGATAATCTTAGAGTATCTATTAAATCACTTAGTTTAGTTCCATTTTTATATATTTTAGTAAGAAATTTTTTACGAATAATTGGATTTATCTCTTCATCATCTAAAAGAGTTTGTGAATAGCCATTTATCACGGCGATAGGATTTTTAAACTCATGTGAGATGGCAGAGATGATGTCATCTTTTTGTTGGTTTGATGCTTGTAACCTATTTGTATATTTAGATTTTTGTTTCTCTTTTTTCACAAGTATTTGTGAAACTTTAGTTAAAAGGTTTGTCATAAGTGAAAATTCTACTGAAAAATCTGAACTAATATAGGTAGATTTCTCTTTCTTTGTAAGTGATTTTAAAAAAGATACAATTTTGAGTGTTTCTTTTTCAATTTGTTTACTGATTTTATATGTAATCATAAAGATGGCAATAAAAAATAGTGTTAAAACTATAAAAATTTTAAGACCAAGAGAAGATATTTGTTTATTAATACTGTTTAACTCTTTTGATAATCTAATATAAATAATTTTCCCAGTAAGGTTATATTTTTTTGCTATATAAAGTAGGTCTTTATTGATTGTAGTAGAGTGTCTAATCTTGTAACCAAACTCTTTTTCATTTGCTTGTAGTATCTCATCTCTATATTTATGATTATCCATTTTAGATTTATCTTTATGAGATTCTACGATTACAGTACCATCTTGAGCTATTACAGTTAGTCTTAAATCAAGATTTTGTTTAACTTTTTTTGCAAGAAGCTCTAGGTTAGAGTCTTTGTTCAGTTCAAAAGATATGATTTTTATATTGTTAAGAAGTGCATCTTTAGTTTGAACTATATACAACTCTTTTGACCAATAGTATAGAATAGCCCAAACAATAAAAAATAGTATAAAAAAAAGAAAAATAAATTTCCTAAGTATAATCTGATGAAATTTTAACAAAAAATATAACCCTCTCCTCTAACAGCTTGAATATAGTTTTTTTCACCTGTTGGGTCAATGTTTTTTTTAAGTCTTTTAATCGCTACATTTACAGTTTTAGTTTGTTTGTTAAGGCTATCTGCCCAAACTCTCTCTAGTAAAACATCACGACTTAACAGGATATTTTGATTTTTCATAAACTCTAAAAGAAGGTCATGTTCAAGATGTGTTAGTTTTATATCTTTTCCATTAATATTAAATATTTTATTTGATCTATTGTAGATTATATCTTTATATTTTATAATATTTTGAACTTTTTGAGTTCTTCTTATAAGTGCTTTTACTCGGGCTTTGAGTTCATTAAGATTAAATGGTTTTGTGATGTAATCATCCCCACCAGAATCAAACCCCTCCACTATATCTTCAGAAGAATCTTTTGCACTTACATAAATTACTGGTTGGTTATAGCCCTCTTCACGAAGATTAGATATAAATTTACTCCCCTCAACTCCAGGAAGATTTCTATCCATAAGAATCAATGAAATTTCTTCCTCATCTAAAATATCTCTAATATTTGAGGTATCAATACAAGTGATAACATCATATCCCTCTTTAGAGAGTGTATACTCCATTAAATCTAAAATATCCTCTTCATCTTCTACTATTAATATCGTTGTATTCATTTTTCACCTTTAATTTTCTACTATAAATTATTATTTAATATATCTATTTTTTTCTCTATTTTTTCATCATTTGAACTTTTCAAACTCTCTTGTAGCCAAAACAATACAACTTTTTTATACCCATTAAAAGATGCGATTCTTATAATCTCATCTCTTGTTTTTTTAGATAATTTATTTTTTATCAAAGCACTTGAAACCATCATAGATGTTTGATTTTTCATAGCCAATATATTTTTATTCGCACTTTTAAAGTCTGATTTTTTTATGCTTAAAGCATACTTCCTATAATCTTTTGGCAAGTAAATAATCTGCTCTTTTTTTATGGAATCTGTCATTAAAGCATAGTAAGAATCAAGTTCTTTGTTGTTAAGCAGATTAGAAATATTTGCATACTTTTCACATCCGTTTTCTACACCAGTAGCGATATTTAATGCACATTCACCTAGATATATTTTAGCTAGTTGAGTTAAATTCGCACTTTTTTTAGCATGTTTAACTGCTCTTGATAAATCATTTCTAGCCAACATATCATTTGAACTTAGAAAATTTTTAGTATATGAGTTAAAAGCATTAGCACTTTTATACTGCCACTCATTTTTTGGTGTTTTAAATGAACATCCACTTAAAAAAATAAGGAAAAATAAAATTACAACTGTTTTCATTATGGTAGTGTTACCTCTGAACTACTCTCATCTTGCATCAAGGCATCAACCTTATCAAGAATCTGGTTTGATTTTTGGATAGTAACAATCACCTGCTCCTTTAACTCAATAAGTTCAGTATCGTAAGAGCCTACTGATTTAACCGTTCCATCGATAGTATCTAGCTTTTGTTTTACATCTTTCATTATCATCTCTAACTCTTTAAGAGATGAGGAGGCAGGGCTTACTATATCTTTACCTAAAGATGATGTAATTTTACTTATATCTTGTAGTATTTTAGTGGTTTGTTTTAAAGATTCTATAATGTTTTGAGTAGATTTTTTATCTCCCGTTACTGATGTCAATAGAGAATCATCATTAGCAAGTTTTGCACTAAGTTTATTGACATTTTTTAGTATCTGCATAAAATCGGAATCTTCTTTAGCTAGATATGAAGTGATAGTATTAACATTATCTAAAATATTTATAACCTGTTTCACTGCTGGTTCTAGTTTGATAACTAAATCATTTATATCATCATTTACTATTATAGAAAGTGTAGAGTTGTTTTTTAGAAGTTTACTCCCTAAAGATGAGTAAAAAACTATATATGGAGAGCCTATTAAAGGTTTGATTATCATCAAAACACTCCCCTCACTTATCCATTTTCTGTTATCTTCATTTACAGAAAATGTTATATTTACTGAGCCATCATCTTCTAAAACAACCTTATCAATAGTACCTATAATAAAACCAGAAAACTTAAGAGGCATACCAACATATATATATTCAGCAGAATCTGTTTTAAAATGATAATAATATCTTTTATCAAAAGTACCCTTCTCCTCTAAAAGTAGAAATAAAAAGGTAAACATAGAGATAAACAGAGCTAAAACAAATAAGCCTACTGCTAGTTTCATCTTATTATATTGCATCTATAATCCTCATATTTAGTCTCATTTTCAAAAGTATCTAATATTATAATATCTTTGTCTTGATTTAATTCATCTAGTATCTCTATATTTATTATCTCCTCTAGAATTAAGTAAGGAGATTCCACTAAAATAGTACCCCTATTCATCATCAATGCTCGTATAAACATCACATAAAATATCTCTAAATCTGAACATTTATCTATACTCATCAAAGCTATATCCAACAGTCCTATTTTCTCAAGTGATTCTTTTGCAATACCCTCAGCCTTATCAACTGACAAACCAATATGAACCTCTTTTATAAGTGCAATATTTTCAACTATATTCAAACTTAAGATAAGTGGTATTTTAGAGGAGACTAGAGAGTAGTTTTCTTGTGTGAGTTTAAACTCCAGCAACTCTTTTTGAGTTGAAAATAGTTTTAAAGTGATTGAATTATTAATGATAACACCTCAATAAAAAATATAGTAATAAAAAGTTTAACCATCCCACTCAAAATAGATTTAGGAATATCTGCATTTTTATTTACACTCTTTAACCCACTATAAATAGGGATAATCATAATTACAAAACCAAAAGCAATACTTTTAAGTAACAAAGTAACTACATCTTGAACCATTATCGCATTCAATATAAGATACTTATAAGTGTGCAAGTCCATATTCATATAAAACAGAGTAAAAATATAACCACTAGTAAGCATTATAAGTGCAAATAAAATTGATAAAGAGACACTACTTATAACACCACTGATAAGCCGAGGAAGAACAAGATAATTTATAATATCAATCTTATATTCTTTTAAAGTGTCAAGTTCTTTGTTGAGATTCATTACAGCCATCTCTGTATTTATCGTTGTAGCCGAGCGAAGAGAGATAAGTAAAGCTGTGAAGAAAGGAGCAAACTCATCTATCACAAATGTAACGATAATAGAACCTATCTCATATTGTAAATTATATTGTGTTGCTAAAACAATTACAACTCCAATGATGGCAGAACCAAAAAAAATCGCCAACATAATAAAAAATGGAAGAATCGTTACTGAAGTATGGTAAATTTGCTTAACTAAAACCATTCTCATTGCGGGGTTATAACTATTTGGGTTTATTAAATGCACAATAGATATAAAAGTAAATCTTATGATTTCATAGAATGAAAGTATAAAGTTTATAGCCTTATCCCCTATGCTCTCTATGAATCTTACTATCACTTATAACTCCTAATTTTTAATTATTATACTACATATAGTAGTTATAATTTAATAAAGTTTACTGTAAGTGTAGATATAGCTGAGTTTAAATCGATAGAGGAAGATATTGACGATACATTAAAAAGAACAGATACAGAGTGAATTGTATAGAATCTCCATAAGAAGATTCTATATAAAAAAACTACTTAGCTATATTTTTTTTAGCATAAGCTTTTAAAATAAGTATAATACCTAATACACCTGCTATAAACGAAGCGAAGAAGATTCCAATCTTAACAGCATCGATAATATTTTGATCTAAAAATGCAAGTTGAGTGATAAAGATAGACATAGTAAAACCGATTCCACCTAAAAAACCAACAGCTATAACCTCATCCCAACCCAAATCATCAGGCTTTTTAACTATATTTAGTTTTGATGCTAGATATGTGAAACCAACTATACCGATAGGCTTACCAATAATAAGTCCAAGAACTACACCAATAACTATTATCATATTTTGAGATACTGCTGAAAAGTCAAGTATAACCCCTGCATTTGAAAATGCAAATAGTGGCATAATTATAAAAGCTGAAAGCCCATGGAGTTGATGCTCTAACTTTACTAATGGGTTTTGTACCTTATCATAGTTATATGCAATATCCTCTAGTGCATCTATCTGATGATGATTTAAAATTGGGATAGTGTCTATATTTTTTTCAAACTCTTTTACAGACAATTTTGTATTCTCTATAAATTTATGCTCATCCACTTTTGATGTAATTGGAATCGCAAAGGCAAGTAAAACACCAGCAATGGTAGCATGAATACCGATAGAGTGTATAAATATCCATAGGGCAATACCTAGCAATAGATATGGCATAAGCATAGTTACTTTTTTAAAATTTAGTATCCAGATAAGCGCATAGATAAAACCAGCATGTAAAAAATACTCAGAATGAATCTCACTAGTATAAACAGTAGCAACAACAAGAATAGCACCCAAGTCATCAACAACAGCAAGAGCAACTAAAAATAGTTTTAGAGCTGGATTCACTTTTTTACCAAGTAACATCAAGATTCCAAGAGCAAAAGCGATATCAGTAGCCATCGGTATTCCGAAACCTTTTGGATTATCAAGGTTAAAAGATATATAAACCAAAGCTGGAACAATCATCCCACCAATAGCTGCAACAATAGGGAAACTAGCCTTTTGTATAGAAGATAACTCCCCAATAAGAAGCTCCCTTTTTATCTCTAGTCCAACCATTAAAAAGAAGATAGCCATCAAGCCATCATTTATCCAGTGCATTAAATCCATAGATATTACAAAATCACCAAATGTTACACCTAGTGCCATATTCCATAGCTTAAAATACTCATCACTTAGAGATGAGTTAGCAACCATAACTGCTGTTAAAGTTGCTACAAATAGTAGAACCCCACTAAACGATTCATCTTTTATAAACCGTTCAATTGTTTTTATATGTTTTGTCATTATCTTCCTTTTATTTCTTTAATCATTTTGACATTTTGTTACTTCATCAAACATCGCTATTGCTGTATTTCTTGTTTACATTAGTAAAATAGGGATTACAGATATATCTTGAAAAAGTAATACACCTAAAACTTTACAACCATAAGATTTATAAATCTCACCATTTTCATTGAGAATCTTTATAACTTTTACTGTTTTTGATTTTTATAATTATAACTAAATTAAATACTAAAAAATTATCATGAAATACACCCTAATCCTCTAAAAACGACTTAATGCAAAAAACGGGTGCTTAAATCATAATTTTTTATGATAATTAACCAAATAGAAATCTACTATTTTTAGCTTTAAACTTTTACTTAATCCAGCATGAACATGTATTAACTTTTTCATAGGTGAAAAGATTCCTCCATCAATAGCATTTGTAGTATTGTGAATGTTTAAATTAGGATATTTTTATAGGTAAAAAGGTAAGGTAGATTTCTCCCAATATATCTTTGTATTTTTCATACCATATATCGAGTTTTAGAGTAAACTTTTCTTCGCTCACAGCACATCACAAACAATAAGAATAGGTCTTGGATTAAAGGTTAGTTCTGGTGGTTCATAGTCGAAGATTTTAGCTCTAATCCATGGTATGCTTCTATCACACCATCAAGGAGTACCCAGTAATCTTGGGCTAAATTATTTAATGTTTGTCGTCTTAAAATATATTTTTTGAAGATTATTTCTGGTAACTTATTTGGTCTTCTTTTTGAGCTAAAAGATTGTTTGCATTCAGTACAAAAATACCTGATTATTCCTCTTCTTTTGCCCTTCTTAATAACTCCATTTGAACCACAATTTATACAACTTTTAGTATTTTTTTATATTAATTTGTAAATAAACCTTTTTTAAGCCCCATATTACCGAGTCTAACTTAAGGTTTTAAGCACCCGTTTTTTGCATTAAATCAAACTTTACTTAATACTATTTGTATCCTCACTAAGAAACTCATCTGATAAAACCAACATATTTTTATAAATAAACTCATTATCTCTTTTAGAAAATTCTAAATCAAATTTATATCTATTTGTGATTTTACTTCCAGTAGATTCTGATTTTAAAACCAAAACTTCATTACTTAAAACCACAGTTTCCATCAAATCATGAGTTATAAAAAGTATCCCCAATTTATCTTTTTTTACCTCTTCTATCAAGATTTTATACAACTCTTTTTTTAGTCCTATATCTAGTGCAGAAAATGGCTCATCTAAAAATAGCAAAGATGGTTCAACCACTAAAGCCCTTGCAAAAGAGACTCGTTGTTTCATCCCACCACTCAAGTCTTTTGGAAATTTTTTAAAATCATTCTCTTTTAGTCCAAGTCGAAGTGCCATCTTTTGAGATTTTTCTACCATCTTGTCTTTAGATAGATTTATCTCTCTTAGGGGAAGTGAAATATTATCAATCACATTTTGCCAAGGGAGTAATCGTGGTTCTTGAAATACAAATGATGACTTTTTAAATGAGTTTCTTATAGTTCCATCTGTTTGTTTTAGAAGATTCGCACATATCTGTAAGATGGTTGTTTTTCCACAACCACTAGCTCCTAAAATAGAGATTATCTTGCCTTTATTTAAAGTAAAATTTATATCAGTAACAATATTTTCTTTACCATCAAAACTATGTGAGATTCTATCTATTACTATCTTCTCCACGATTCTAACCTCTGCTTCATTGGGTCTAAAAACAATCTTTCAAAAACTATAAGCAAACTCACCATTAACATTAAAAGTGCCATCACAGAAGTTGTATCTATATGGCTTCTAGCAATTGCAAGAAGTGAACCCATCCCATCGTCCGAAGAGATTAACTCTGCCATTATTACTATCTTCCAAGAGAGACCTATCGCCGTGAGCCAAGCTGGAAATATGAAAGAAAATATATGGGGAAAGTAGATATTTATAAGTCTTGTTTTTAAAGATAGTTCAAAACTATCTGCCATTGTGAGCAGATTCTTATCTATACTCTGCATCCCAGCAAATGAACCCAAAAAAATGATAGGAAAAGTAGCTACAAAAACAACAAATATAACAGTAGGGTCACCCATCCCAAACCATATCATTGCCAAAACTATCCAAGCGATGGAGGGCATCCCAAGCATTATAGTTACTATGGGTTGAATCATATAAGCAACTGGATTTATAAAACCAGCTAACACCCCAAACAGAGAAGCTATAAGAATCGAAGCACTTAAACCTATAAAAATTCTTTTCATTGTTATAATCATATTTGTTAGAACTTCAGGCTCTTGAAGTAGTTGAAAAAACATAGAAAATGTATCTAAAATAGGTGGCAAAACTAAATCACCAAAGATTCTATACCCTAGTTCCCAAAGAAGAAAAAAGATTATTAAGGAAAGGAGTGAGTATAGAAATTTTTTCATAAAATGATTTTACTTTTGAAAATAAAACCCATCATCAGGAAGTTTTTTCCCCATTGATTTTGGATTATTTATCATTAAAGTATTTAACAACTCTTTTATAAGCTTTTTCTCCTTACTAGTTTCTATTGTATAAAAAGAACTATTT
>JAMOPL010000057.1 GCA_027064515.1 Sulfurimonas sp.
AACCCAGAAGCTAAGCCTCTCCTCGCTGATAATACTTATCCTTTCAGGATCGGAAATGTAAGTCGCTGCCTAGTTAATCAGTTCTTAATCATTCACTTATTTATCTATTTATCTACATTTAATCATTCATATTTAATTATTTATTTTACTTACAGCTTAACCTTTAATTTGCTTTTATACTCTTTTTTATATGCTTTTACTGTCTTTTTAGGCTTCTGTTTTATGATAATAATTTTTAGATGCTTTTTATAGTCTCTGAGTAACAATAATATAAGTACTATTTAGATAGAATAGCCTAAAAATATATTTGGACATTTTATGATAAAATTTAAAGAATTAGCAACTCAATTTAAAACACCTCTTTACATTTATAATTTAGATTATATGACGACACAATACACAGAGTTGAAAGATGCTTTTAAAGCAAGAAAATCTATCCTTTGTTATGCTGTAAAAGCAAATTCAAATTTAAGTGTTATTAAACATTTTGCGAAAATGGGTTCAGGGGCTGATTGTGTTTCTATCGGTGAAGTTCGTCGTGCTTTTTTAGCAGGAATACCAGCTTATAAAATTATTTTTTCTGGTGTTGGAAAAAGTGATGATGAGATTCGTGAAGCGATAGAGAGTGATATTTTATATATTAATGTTGAGAGTGAAGCTGAACTTGGTCGTGTTGAGATGATTGCTAAAGAGCTTAACAAAGTATCAAGAATTAGTGTTAGAGTAAATCCAAACATTGATCCTAAAACACATCCTTATATCTCAACAGGACTTCATGATAATAAATTTGGTGTTGATTTAAGTTCTGCAAAAAGAATGTATATTAAAGCAAATAATTCTGACAACCTAGATCCTGTTGGAATCCATTTTCATATTGGTTCACAATTAACAGAGCTTAAACCTATTTATGAATCAGCTGAGATTGTTGCTGATTTAGTGCGTTCATTACAAAATATTAAAATTGAATTGAAATTTTTTGATGTTGGTGGTGGACTTGGAATTAAATATGATAATGAGACATTAATTTCAACTTATGATTATGCTCAAGCTATCCTCTCAACTCTTAAAGGTCTTGACCTAACAGTTATTTGTGAACCAGGTAGATTCTTAACTGCTAATGCTGGTTATTTTGTATCAAAAGTTCTTTATGAGAAACAAAATGGTAAGAAAAAGTTTGTAGTGATTGATGGTGCTATGAATGACCTTCTTCGTCCAGCTCTGTATAGTGCATTTCATAAGATTGAAGCAATTACAGATTCTAAAACTGAGACAACACTCGTTGATATTGTTGGTCCTGTTTGTGAGAGTGGGGACTTTTTTGCAAAAGACTATCCCTTACCAGATTTAGCACATAATGATTTGATTGTAGTGCATAGTGCAGGTGCTTATGGCTTTGGTATGGGTAGTAATTATAATACTCGTGGTAGAAGTGCTGAAATAGCATTAGAGGGTGGTAAAGCTAGATTGATTAGAAAAAGAGAAACTTTTGATGATTTAATCGCTCTTGAAAAAGATTTTTTGGACTAGGCGAAGTTCTTGCAGATTTTTTTTGTATGATAGAGGGCAATAAATTGTTTAAATATAATAATTTAAAGGTGTTCACTTGTATTTTATAGATGTTCAAGGTACTTTAATTAGTGATGTTGATAAATCTCCCATTCGTGGAAGTATAGAATTTATTGATATGCTTAATGAAAAAAATATCCCTTATATGGTTGTAACAAATAATACGAAGAAAAAAAGTGAAATTTTTTATAATTTTTTACAAGAGCAGGGTTTTAATTTTAGTTTTGATAAGTATCTTGACCCTCTTATGCTTTTAGAATCTCGTGTAGAGAAAACTTCTGTTGCTGCATATGGAGCAACAGAGTTTTTAGAAACATTAATTGAAATGGGATACAAACTTGATTATAAGAATCCTAAAACAGTTTTAGTTGCTATAAAAGAGGACTTTACTGCAGATGAATATGCACAGATGATAGATTTTCTTTTAGCAGGTGCTTCTTTAGTTGGGATGCATGAAACATCAATTTATGCAAAAAACAGTAAAAGATACCCTGGTGTTGGAGCAGTTTTAAAGCTTCTTGAATTTGCGACATCAGTCTCTTATGATGTAGTTGGAAAACCAAGTGATTCTTTTTATAAAGAGGCTTTAAAACTACTTCAAATTCAAGACAAAAATGCTCAATTTAGCGATATTGAGATGATAAGTGATGATGTTAAGGGTGATTTAGGTGGAGCTAAAGAGCTTGGGATGAAAACAACATTTGTAACAAGTGGTAAGTATAAAACCCAAAAAGAGATAGTTCCATTTTTAAAAGATGAATTAAAACCAGACCGAGTATATGCAAATATGCAAGAGATATTGGAGAAAATATGAAAACTTTAGATGATTGTAGAGTAGCTATTGATACTATTGATAACGAGATGTTAGAACTACTTAATAAAAGAATGAGAGTTGTTGAGAGAGTTGGTGAGATAAAACACGATTCTGGAGGGGCTATTTATAGACCTGAGAGAGAAAAAGCTATTATTGAAAGGCTTATAAAGCATAGTGAAGATTCTAAAGGTCTTTTAAATAGGGATGCAATAGAAGCGATATTTTTAGAAATTTTTGCAGTTTCTCGAAATTTGGAACTACCAGAAAGAATTGCCTACTTAGGACCTGAAGGAAGTTTTACCCATCAAGCTGCTGAAAGTCGTTTTGGAGCGATGAGTGATTACCTTTCACTTGGCTCTATCCACTCTGTATTTCAAACACTAGAAGCAAAAAGAGCTAAGTTTGGTGTTGTTCCAATTGAAAATTCTCGTGATGGAATTGTTGGTGAAACACTAGATTTACTTGCAAAATCATCTGTAAAAATTGT
>JAMOPL010000058.1 GCA_027064515.1 Sulfurimonas sp.
TTCTTGACAAATTTAACCTATTTGATTAATATTGCAGTTAAGAAGGATTTCAATGCAAAAGAGAGTTTCGCACTATAATTTAGACTCTATCAAAGAACTAATTAGTGCTAATCAATATTTTATTACTCAAAGTGCAAGACAAGGTTATTTTGAAATTGGCTTTGATGACGATAAAGTTATAGAGATAATAATGAGTTTAATTAATAAAGACTTATATAAATCTATGACAACTTATCATGATAATAAAATTTGGCAAGATGTTTATCATAAAACGATTAATGATATTGACCTCTACATTAAACTTCAAATATCAGATAAATCTATCGTAATATCTTTTAAGGAGAGAACATGACAAACTGTCCAATTTGTAATGGAAAAGTTGAGTATAAAACTAAACTGACAACATATACATATAAATCACATAAAACACAAGTGAGCCAATCAGGTGAATATTGTTTAAAATGTAAAGAGGTTTTTTTATCTCCAAAAGATTTAAAATCAACAAAATTAGAAATTGCTAATTTTAAGAGAGAAATTGATCATTTTCTAACTACTGATGAATTAAAAAGAATAAGAAAAAAACTACATATTAATCAACAAGAAGCTGCATCTATATTTGGTGGAGGGATAAGAGCATTTCATAAATATGAAACTGCTGAAGTTACTCAGAGTAAGCCTTTGGACATATTGTTGAGACTTATTGATAGTAATAAGATTTCTTTTGATGACATCAAGAGAGTGGCTGTCTAAAACATCTGACAAATTCGAGGAGACAAATAAGTTACCTAACGGAAACTTATCGCTCACGATGACCAGTTAAGATAATGATAAATATGTATACAGATTTTACAAAATTTGATTATAAAAAATTAAATATTGATAATTAAGTCAATTTAAAATATGTTTATGAAGCATATGAAACAGATAAATATGACAAAAAAAAGTATTATACTAGATTTTATTTTACGCGTGGAGAGTCGGCTGGTATTTATGGCACAAAAAAACAAATAGATAAAGTAGTAGAAACTTTTAAAAAATGTAGTCAATAAGGAAAATTCTATAATATAATAATACATTTAACCATTTTCTGCTAAAATACATAAATACATTTTAGGATTTATGATGAATATAGATTATTTCATACGAAAACAAGAGTTGAATTTAGCAAATATTACACTTAAATATATTAGAAATAAGTATTTAAAACTATTACAATCAGACGAAAGGCTAATCGCACTTATAGGTGCAAGAGGTGTAGGAAAAACTACACTTTTATTTCAATATATAAAATTACTAGATGAAAAAGCTTTGTATATGAGTGGAGATGATATAGAATTTACCAACTCTAAATTATATGATTTAGTTGATGAATTTTATATTTTAGGTGGAAGAGTTGTAGTAATAGATGAGATTCACAAATACAAAAATTGGTCTCAAGAGATAAAAAATATATATGATTCATTTCCAGATTTAAAGATACGACTAAGTGGTTCTTCTATGCTAAATATTTTATATGAAAAGTATGATTTAAGTAGAAGATTGGTGATACACTATATGGATATTTTGAGTTTTAAAGAGTATTTAGAATTAACTTACAATACAACTTTTCAAAATTATACTTTAGATGAGATACTTACAAATAGTAATGATATATCAAAAGAGTTGGTTTTTAAATATAAAGATTTATATGCTCACTTTAAAGAGTATCTAAAATATGGTGCTTATCCATTCTTCTTAGAAGGGCTTGATAGCTTTGATGATAAACTTTACAATGCACTAGATAAAATCATATATGAAGATATACCATCGCTTAATAAGATTGATTACTCTCATATAAGTATATTTGAAAAATTAATATATTTTATCACAAGTGCAAATAAACCTTTTAGTGTAAATGTTGCATCACTCTCAAGAGAGTTTGGTATAACAGAACCTACACTCAATACTTATTTACAAATATTAGATAAAACTGGTATATTTAAATCTATGAGAAAAAAATCAAAAAAAATCTCTAAAAAACCACAAAAACTACTTTTTTCCAATACAAATATATTAAATACTTATGCAGATAAAATAAATCTTGAGCTAGATATAGGAGTAGTAAGAGAGACATTTTTTGTAAATTGTTTTAAAGAGGTTTATTATAGTGATATAGGTGATTTTGTAGTAGATAACTATATCTTTGAAGTTGGTGGTAAAAATAAAACTTTTGAACAAATAAAAGATATATCAAATAGCTACCTTGCACTTGATATTGATTTTACTACAAATGATAAAAAGATACCACTTTATCTTTTTGGGTTTTTATACTAGAT
Source organism: Sulfurimonas sp. (assembly GCA_027064515.1). Lineage (GTDB taxonomy): Bacteria > Campylobacterota > Campylobacteria > Campylobacterales > Sulfurimonadaceae > Sulfurimonas. The sequence goes on from JAMOPL010000058.1 coordinate 2,316, forward strand.
ATGATAGAGGTAAAAAAATGAATCATAAAAAATTATCTTGGCTAAACTTAACACTAGCACTTATACCACTTTGTTTTATAGTTGATTTTATATATTTATAGTTGTTGGTATCTTGTTTTTGTTGGCAAGTCAACATTTTGTTGAGAGGTATGAGATGATGAATGAAAATACTAATGTAGAAAAAATGGAATCTAAATAATCTTTTATACTAAAGAAAAAGTGTATAATTAATAAGATAAAGTTAAAAAGGAGATATTAAAATGTATGCAGTAGAATTTGAAGCACCAGTTGAAAATGGTATAGTTCATATACCAAAGCAGTATCAGGAATTACAACAAAATCCAAAGGTGAGATTTGTAGCTATGTATGAAAGCGTAAACAACACAATACAACAAAGTAGTGTAGCAGATGAATTAGATGAGTTATTTGCCAACTCTTCTAACAAAGTACAAGTTACTAT
>JAMOPL010000059.1 GCA_027064515.1 Sulfurimonas sp.
CTGGAAAAATTATACTTAAAGAAAAATTGAAGTCTAGTTAAGTAAATTGTTAAAAAAGATACAACAACTTAAAAATCATCAAGGTTTTATGAGGTATTTTAAAAATACTTCGTGGCTTTTTGTAGAAAAAATTTTGAGGATATTTGTAGGGCTTTTTATAGGTGTTTGGATAGCTAGATATTTGGGTCCTGAACAATTTGGACTTTTTAGTTATGCACAAAATTTAGTAGCACTTTTTAGTTCTATCTCCACTCTTGGTCTAAATAATATAATAGTAAGGGAACTTTTAAAAGATAAGAACAATCAAAATGAAATTATAGCCACATCTTTTTTTTTAAAATTATTTGGAGCTTTTCTAGTTCTTGTATTACTTGCTTTAAGTATAGATATCTTTTCAAAAGATTCTGATTTAAACTTTCTGATTTTTATTATAGCTTCTTCTGTTGTATTTCAAAGTTTTAATGTAGTTGATTTTTATTTTCAAAGTAAAGTATTGTCAAAATACATAGTTTATGTAAATACAATAAGCCTTTTTTTAAGTTCTATAATTAAGATAGTATTGATTATGAATGAAGCACCATTAATATACTTTGCTTTTGTTGTGTTATTTGATAATATTATTTTAGCCATAGGTTTTATATATGTTTTTGTAAAAAAATCAGAATTAGATATATCTGATTTAGTCTTTAAAATGAAAGTGGCAATATCACTTTTAAAAAATAGTTTACCTTTAATTTTTTCAATTTTAATAGTAGCTATATATATGAGAATTGATTTAATTATGATAAAAGATTTTATAGGTTTAAATGCAGTTGGTCAATATACAGCTTCTATTAGGTTAAGTGAAGCATGGTATTTTATACCTATCATTATAACAAATTCTGTATTTCCAGCTATCTTAAATGCAAAACAAAATAATAAAAAACTATATTACCAAAGGATTCAGAAATTATATGATTTAATGGTAGTTCTTGCTATAGGTATAGCTATACCTATAACATTTTTTTCTGATTGGTTGGTTGCTTTTTTATATGGAAATGAATATAATGAAGTAAAAGATGTCTTGATTATACATATCTGGACTGTTGTATTTAGTTTTTTAGGTACGGTTAGTACCAAATGGTTTATATCTGAAGATTTACAAAAATATCTATTTTATCGTACCTTATATGGTGCTTTTATAAATATTGGATTAAACTATATTTTAATCCCTTTATATGGGATATACGGTGCAGCTGTTGCAACTCTAATATCTCAGATAGTTACAGCTTATCTGTTTAATCTTACAAATAAAAAATTTGTTTATAATTTTAAACTACAAACAAATTCTATTTTATTACCATTTAGAATACTAGGAGTTAAATTTGGATAATACATATACTCAAAAAATAGCAATTATTACAACTGTAAAACATAATATTGGTGATGACTTTGTACGAGAGGGTATAAAATACTTGATAAAACAAAAACTAGGTAATGGTGTTATTTTTTCAAATATTCATAAACATTCACCAATAACCACTAGAAATGGTTTTGAGATGATCAAAAGTAGAAGAGTATCTGATTTATTAGATAAAATGATACCTATAAAATGGACAACCGACAAAATTTTAGAAGCAGATATGATTATACAAAGTGGTGCACCAGTTTATTGGTGTCATAAACTTAATGAATCACATTGTTGCAATAATGAATGGTATAAACCACTTATTAAAGATAGATTTATAAAGTATAATTCAAATGTAAAGTTATTAAATCTGTCAGCTGGTAGTTGTCAAAAATATCATTCAGAAGGTGATGAGTTTTGTGAAAAATGTAATAATTATATTAAAGAGTTTTATGAACTCTCCAGTATTACTACTTTACGAGATTCATTAGCTGAAAAAATATTGTCAAATGTTGGGGTAAAAGCTCCAGTTATTCCATGCAGTTCTATATTTGCAATAGATGAGCATAATTTGAAAGATATGGGTGCAGATTATGTTGTTTTAAACTATATGAAAGGTGGAGCTCATTATACATTTGGTCAAGATATTGATGTTGAAAAATGGGAAAGAGAGTTTAAAAATTTTTATTTTGAATTAAAAGACAATGAAAGAGTTATATTTGCTTGTCATAATAAAAAAGAGGTAGATTTAGTTTTAGCATTTGATTCAGAAGCTGAAATATTTTACGAAAAAGATGATTATTTAGCATATATGAAGTTTTATAGTAAAGCAAAATTTGGGATAATGAATAGAATACATGGAGCTTTTTTAATAGCTAGTTATGCTAAACCATCACTTATAATTGGTAATGATAGTAGAGTAAGTATGGCTAAAGAGATAGGATTAAGAAGTTATTTTGTAAATGATGTTACTTATGAGATTTTAATGAAAGAGTATCAGTATCTAAAATCAGGAGCAGACAATTATAAAGATAGATTTAAAATTATAAAAGAAAAAGCTTTTAAAAACTATATGAAAGAGTTATCTACTTTATGAATAGATTAGTTTTAAGGGTAAAACAATTTATAAAATTAATTATATCTTTGATGGTTAGTTTTATAGTTAAAAATGATTCAAAGATTGATGCTAAAACATTACTTATAGTTCGTATCGATGCTATAGGTGACTATATACTTTTTAGAAACTTCATAAAAGAGTTAAAGTGTAGCGATAAGTATAAAAACTATGAGATTACTTTAGTTGCGAATGAGGATTATAAAGATTTAGCACAAAAGTTGGATGCTA
>JAMOPL010000060.1 GCA_027064515.1 Sulfurimonas sp.
CTATAAAACAAAAAGAGCAACTTATAAAGCTTTTAAAAGAGCGAAAACAGATAGTTATAAATGAAGCTGTTACAAAAGGACTAGATAAAACTGTAACTATGAAAGATAGTGGGGTTGAGTGGATAGGTGAGATTCCTGAGGGTTGGAATTTAATGAAAATAACCCATGTCTTTAAAATAATAGGAAGTGGAACAACACCTACATCTAGTGACATTAAATATTATAATGGAACCATAAATTGGCTTCAAACAGGTGACTTAACAGATGGTGTTATTGAAAAAACCAATAAACAAATAACACAAAAAGCACTTACTGATTTTTCAACATTAAAAATATATTCTAAAAATAGTTTAGTAATTGCAATGTATGGAGCTACAATAGGTAAAGTAGGACTTTTAAATATAGAAACAAGTACAAATCAAGCTTGTTGTGTTTTATCAAATTCAAATTATGTTTTAGAAAGTTATGCTTTTTATTGGTTTCTTGCTTCTAAAAAAAATATTATATCAATGGGTTATGGTGGTGGACAACCAAACATTAGCCAAGATTTAATTAAATCATTAAGAATGACTGTTCCTAGTAAACAAGAACAACAACAAATAGTAGATTTTATAGAAAATCAAACTTCAAAAATAGATAATGCCATAGATTTACAACAAAAACAGATAGATAAACTAAAAGAGTATAAAACTACTTTGATAGATAGTGTAGTTACTGGGAAAGTGAGGGTTGAATAATGGTATATATCTTTAGATTATTTTTAATATTAAATTCTTTATCTTTATCTTTCTTAATATTTACAATAAATAAGAATATGACACTAGATTGGATAGAACCTATTTTTTACAAAGCTTGTACTATTATTATTAAGCAAGATATATTAATTTCATTTATAAATAATAATTTTTACAGTTTACTAAATTTATCATCATATATATTTTATTTTCTTTGTATTATCTTATTATCAATTATAAGTATTTATCTTATAAATTTATTATCTGATGACAGTATTGAAGAAGATACGCTTAGGAATATAGAACCTGCAAACGATGCCTTTTTACCAAGTTATTTAGGATATTTTTTTGTTGCCTTAAGTGTTCCTGATATTGAAATGTTTTTTGTAGTGTTTGGGATAATTGCAATATTTATTTATTACTCAAAAATATCATATTTTAATCCTCTATTTTTTATTTTTGGCTTTAAGTTTTTTTATGTCATAAATAGTAATAATGTCAAAATACTACTTATAACAAGGAAAGAATTGAAAACTACCGAAAGTGCAAGTTTTAACTATTTAAAAAGAATTACAAATTATACATTTATAGATACAGAGAAAGGGTAATAATGAATTATTTATTAGCAAAATTAAAAGGTAGAACAAAAGAGTTTTTAAAAGTTGTAGCATCAACAAATGATATACTAGATGTACCTGACTTTTCTAATGCACAAGACTATTCACCAGAATATAAACTTGAAGATGATGAATGGTTTAAATTAGATAATTTTTTAGCAAGAGATTATAAAAATGGCTTAATAGAAAATCCTTTTAGTGGAACAACTCTAAATCAAATTACCACAGATAAATATAAAGATATTAAATATCTATGTTGTAAACAAAATAATTTATATTTATTTCAAAAAATGTCTACAACTCAATTATTATCTAAAAAATGGTTTAAAATAACAGATTCCCCAACATTACAAACTAATAAACCAATCATAGTAATTAATGAATGGATAGATGCAATTTATGATAAAAAAAATGATATTCTATATTTTAAAGATTTAGTTAAGATTAAACAAATGTTTAAAGGTATAGAAATATTATATAGAACTGCTACACAAATAGAAGTTGATACATTTTTAACTAAAAGCTTTATTTCATTAGGTACAGACTTTACAAAGGATAGTGTAAAAACTGCGAACAGAAGAAGAATTGCTATGGCTCTTGATACATTAAATAGTTTTACTCCAGCAGAAATAACACAAGTTGTAGCTTATACAAAATCTTATTGTTCTGATGTACCTACAGATGGAAATAAGTTTAAAATTGAAACAGAAGAACATCTAAAATTAGTATTATTTGGTATTGAACAAAGATATTATACTACTCCTATACATCCAGAAAAAAGACTTGCTAATTCAATTTTGGAAATATAATGAATAACATCCTAATTTACCAAAATGACAACGGCAATATAAAAGTTGATGTAAAATTTGAAGATGAAACACTATGGTTATCTCAAACTCAAATATGTGAAGTGTTTGGTAAAGCAAAATCAACTATAAGTGAGCATATAAAAGCTATAGATTTTAGAGTTCGTTCATCAACTGGTACAAAGTTTCGTATATGGGCAAAAGATAAGCTAAAAGAGTATATCACAAAAGGTTTTGTACTAGATGATAATAGATTTAAAAATGGTAACTCAATGAGCTATTTTGATGAACTTCAAAAAAGACTTAGAGAGATACGACTCTCTGAAAAGTTTTTTTACCAAAAAATCAAAGTGAGCAAGAGTATTTAAAATATAAAGAAAATCAAAAACAACTACAAAAACTAGAGAGTTTAAAAGAGTTGGAAGAAGATATAAAGAGGTTAAAATAATGGCATCAAAAACAAACGAAGAAGCATTAGAAAGTAGTATCGAGTTATCACTTATAAATGATGGTTTTTATAAAGGGATTCCAAATGA
>JAMOPL010000061.1 GCA_027064515.1 Sulfurimonas sp.
ATGAGTGTTTCACTTTTAGTGATTCTATCCCTCTACTTTCAAAGAGAATTTTATCTTGATATTGCTCTTATTTTTGGACTTATTGGATTCTTGGGTGCTACTATCTTTGGTCGCTATATTGAGAAAGGAATTTAGATGGTTGAATATATTGGATATATATTTATATTTATAGGTGTGATGACATTCCTACTTAGTGCCATCGGTTTAGTTCGTATGCCTGATGTTTATACCCGTATGCATGCAGGGACAAAAGCAACAACAATGGGAACTATTTTAGTAATTATAGGTGCTATATTTACAGAACCCTCTTGGGCTTGGAAATTGATTCTCTTAGCAATTTTTATACTTCTTACAAATCCCCTCTCATCATCAGTGTTAGCTAGAGCTACTCACAAAGATGGTGCTGTTTTAGAATCAGATGAATTAAAAGAGGTTTCAAAATGACAGGTATTATAATTTTAGCCACCTTTATGGGGATAATCATCATAGCTTTTGCATCAATCATACAAAAGAAACTAGCAGATTCTATCATCCTCTTTATGGGTGTTGGACTTGGAAGTGTCGTTCTGTTTTTTACATTTAAAGCACCTGATGTCGCACTTACTGAAGCAGTTATTGGTGCAGGGATTAGTTCACTTATCTTTTTAATGGCATTAAAACATTTAGGAGAAAAAGTATGAATCTAAAAAGAGAGATACCAACCTCAACAATGAGTGGTTTTGCACTCAGTGCTGTTTTAGTTCTTACTATTTTAAATATTTTACTTCAAAATATCCCCACTAAAATTCAAACTGCTGGAGATGAACTTTTAAAACTAAATAGTACAGAGGGTGTAGCCAATGCAGTTACAACAGTTGTTGTATATTTCCGTGGTTTTGATACTCTTGGTGAAATAGCAGTTTTATTTATCGCCTCTTTGGGAATCGGCTTGATGCTAGATTCCAACAATAGATGTAATATCAAGGCTGAGAGTAACTTTATGTTACAAACTGCTTCAAAATTCCTTTTTCCAATCATTATGCTATTTGGAATCTATGTAATGATTTATGGTCATCTTAGTCCAGGTGGTGGTTTTCAAGGTGGAGTTATTATTGCGAGTGGAGTTTTATTACTTCTTATCTCCCATAAAGAGTTTGAAGTTCCACATAGTGTGATAGTTCTACTTGAAACATTTGCAGGGGTTTCTTATGTTCTTATCGGGCTTATTGGTCTTGTTGTCTTAGATACATTTCTTGGTAATTTTTTACCTCACGATATATCAAATATGGGCTTACTTATGAGTGGTGGGATTATCCCTATCATCTATATAATAGTGGGAATCAAGGTTGGAAGTGAGATGGGTATGATAGTTCAAAACCTTATAAAAAGGAGTGATAATGTTTGAGTTTTTTAATCAGCCAGAAGTTATAAAGATTATTGTAATTATCGGTTCAATGGCTCTCTTTTTTGTAGGAATTTTCGGGTTACTAACACAAAAACATCTCATTAAAATTTTTATGAGTATATCTATGATAGAGAGTTCACTTTTTCTATTTTTCATAGGTTTAATGTACAAAAAAAGTTTTTTAGCTCCGATTCTAACATCCAATCAAGAAGGTTTTACAAATATGAACGACCCAATCCCCCATGCTATGATTCTTACAGCCATCGTTATCGGTATGGCAGTTTTGGCACTAGGAGTTAGTTTCGCCATCGAATACTATAAACTCACAGGTAAAACAAACATCGACGAGATGACAAGTTTGAGGCATTAATATGAGTTCAATTTTATTTATAGCCCTACCCTTACTATTTGGATTCGCAACTCCGATTCTTTCTAAATTTGGAAAAAATGGTGTTGCTTTCACCTCAACACTTATGCAAGTTTTTTTACTCTTTCTTGCTTTTTCTTTATTGAGTAGTTCTGAACCATATATAGAGATAATCTCAATAGCTCCACCACTAGGAATCTCTTTTGTTCTCAACAAAGCTTCACTCTTTTTTGTAACACTTTTTACATTTTTAATGGTGGTTTTCTCACTCTATTACTTAGTTCATAGAAAAACAGATGCTTACGAGAACGAAACTAAATTTTTCATACTTTTAAATATGCTTTTAGCCTCAGCTATCGGCTTAGTTCTTAGTTCTGATATATTTAATATCTATGTATTTTTTGAGATAGCTGGAATCTCTGCTTATATACTTACAGCTTATAAAAAAACTCCATCAGCCTTGGAAGCTGGACTTAAATACCTTTTAACAGGTGCAGTTGCCTCTATATTTTTACTATTTGCTATTATGCTTATCTATATAAATATCGGTTCTCTCAATCTAGCTGTTATCTCTTTAAGTTTTGAGACACTTCCATATAATGTAAAAATTCTAATCTCAATTTTATTCTTTATAGGTTTTGGTTTCAAAGTGGAAATTTTTCCCCTAAATCTTTGGGTAACAGATATATATCAAGGCTCAACCTCACTTATCAATGCCCTATTCTCTGGAATCGTTGTAAAAGCTTACTTGTTTGTATTTTTCCACATACTCTATCTATTTTTACCAAGTGGAGAGTTCTCCGTTTTCTTAATCTATCTAGGTGCTATAAGTATGTTAGTAGCCGAGATTTCAGGACTAAAACAAACAAACCTAAAAAGACTTTTCGCCTACTCATCATTAGGTCAAGTAGCCCTAATCTTCACTGCCT
>JAMOPL010000062.1 GCA_027064515.1 Sulfurimonas sp.
CAAAACCTTGGAAAGAAATAAATGCCCTCAGCAACTTTTTCGGAGTTATTAAGCTATACTTGTAAGATAAATTTATAAAAGTTAAAGAACTGATTGATGGGCATTTATTTCTCAAGTCGGTCGTTATGAGTCTATTATAAGCACCTGCTTTAAGATAAAAAATGCTAAAATCTAAGAAATAGTAGTTGGATTACAAAATACTCGTAATCTTAAAAAATTAAAAAAAGTTAGTATCAAATAATTAATAAAGAACATTTAACTAAGAATATGCAAAAGGATAACAATGAATTTTTTAAATAAAATTTTTGAAAGTGTGACAAATAAATTTCTTATTATGTCATTAGTTGGCTTTTTAGTATATGCCAATTTACCGAATGAATACATAACAAGTAAAAATATAATAAATTCCATTAGTAGTTTACTACTTATTACTGCACTTTTTGATGTTTTTTTAAAAAAAGAATATTTATCAGAACTATCAAACCATGTTATTAATGGTTTTTTTGCAAACAAATCTTCTTTAAAATTATTAGAAAAAAATGATGTTATTGCTTCTACAAAAAATATGATTAACTTCTTGGCTGAAGATTTACATCCTAATTTAAGAGAAAAATTCAAATATAGAGCAGCACGATATTTTGTAGATATATTTAATTCTGATAATAATGAACTCTTACATACATTTTATGATAAGTATAATTTAACTATTGCAATAAATAAGAAGAATGAGGATGAAAATTTTTTAATTACCGAATATGAGTTGGCATATACACTTATTAATAATTCTACTCAACCGATAAAGCATGATATTTTTAAAAAAAGAGGTATGAAAAAAGCTTTTATTGATATGAATACAAATGTAATTGAGATAGAAAAACTTATTGTGATTAAAGATGGTATAAATGAAAATATTGATATTACCACTCTTGTTCAAGCTGAAGTACCCATTCCAGAACAAGTTTCTATAAATAATAAAGAAGAGATAAAAGTTTTAACAATATTTAAAGATGGAAAACCATTAGAAATAGAATTTGAAAAGACTCTTGAAGTAAAAAAGAAAATAAGAATAAAAGTAGCACTTAAAGATGTTGTGTATAGCTGCCACTTTAATAGAGTGGCTTCTACTGTCGATATTACTTTTATAGATGAAAATGCTAGTAATATTCATGTATTAAATGGTTTTGCTTTTATTAATAAAGATAAAATTGATATAGAAGATACAAGAAAGCAAAACAAAAGAATAAAAGTTAATGATCTTGTATTTCCACTAGATCAAATAAGTTTCATTTCTACAAGGCATTAGTAAAAGTATGGTAAAGTAACACTTAATTTTAGGTACACTAGTTGCTTTAAGTTGTAAAATAGTAACATACACTTTTAAGGTGAGTTGCAATAAAATTATCATTTTTTCTTGAATGATGATTTAAAAAAAGGAGAATAGATGAAGAAATTATTAGAATGGGAAGAGTGGGATAATAAAGGTTGTCGCAAAAGCCAAATCGGTTGTAAATAGAATATAAATTATAAATTTGAGTTGCCCTCGGCTAAGTTTTCTTAGTTTGAGGGTTTTTTTATGCAAAATTTTATGGCTACTTACACAATTTTCCCTTTTTTTATAAAAAAGTAAAAACTCTTAAATCTACAAGAACAAACCTGACTCCAATTATAACTGCTAAACTATAAAGAACACGACATCATAACAAAAACGAGGAGCCAATAATTTACTCTAGCGAGTAAATCACGGCTCACGATTGCCGTTATATCCAAGAATCTACAGAAACAGAAATTTGGATATACCTATTGTAAATGGGTGAAATTAATTTAATGGAGGTCTCTCAAATGAAGAGATTTATACTTAGTGTTTTAGTTTTTGGTTTAATGGCATTGTTTACAGGATGTGCTAATAAAGTTCCTGCATATGCGATTTCTACAAATAATGTAGTTAATTTACAAGGTCTTTCAAAAGATAATGGTAAAGTTAATTTAAATAACTTTACAGATTCAGGAAGAGATGAATCAAAAGTTATGTGTAGATTAGCTACTCCAGTTGGAACTGTAAGTGGTGAAACATTTGCTTCTTATATTGAAAATGCTTTTAAAAAAGAATTACTTGTAGCTGGAATGTATGATCCAAAATCAAATGTTATTATTTCTGCAAACTTAGATAAGGTTTATGGAAGTACAACTTTAGGTAATGCTTATTGGGAATTCACAATAACAGTAAAATCTTCAAATAGAACTAGCTATAAAGTAAATTCAAGATATGACTATGAATCAAGTTATATGGCAACTTCTGCATGTTCTGAAATGCAACGCTCATTTGTGCCAGCAGTACAAAAACTTATAGGGGATATTGTTCAAAATCCTAAATTTGTTAGTTTATTAAAGTGATATAACAAAACAGAGTAGCCAATAACCGATATACTATTTTCTAACGAAAACTCAGTATTAGTATAGAATAAAAATTTCTAAAAAAAGTACATACGAGCCAATAAATTACCTAACGGCAATTTATTGGCTATCTTCAACCGTTAATATATATAATTAATCACAAAATATTTTTAACTATACTAAACCATTAGTTTACTATTTAATAATTATCCACTATAATTCCATCAATTAAATTAAGGATATAAAATGTTTGGAAGAACTGAATTAAAAAAATATGAACTAAGTGAAGATGAGTTAAATAAACTTCAATGGGCTAAAGTAACAACTGCTAAGGGTGTTATCTATATAAAACTATTTAACCATGAAACTCCAAATACTGTTGCAAACTTTGCACACCTTGCAAATACAGGTTTCTATGATGACCTTAGTTTTCATCGTGTGATTCCAGGTTTTATGGCTCAAGGTGGTTGTCCTCAAGGAACAGGAACTGGTGGACCAGATTGGGCTATTGCTTGTGAAACAGACTTAAATACTTCTAAACATAGAAAAGGAAGTTTATCTATGGCTCATGCTGGACCAAATACTGGTGGAAGCCAATTTTTCATCTGTTTTGTAGATACTCCTCATCTTGATGGTGTTCACACTGTTTTTGGTGCTATCGATGAAGATGATTCTGAGAGTATGGACGTTTTAGATTCTATCCAAGGTCAAGATGCTATTAATAGTATTGAGATTTTAGAAACTAAATAGGAAACTCCTATCTTAGTCCATATATGTTGTAGTGTTGATTCACATTTCTTTTTAGAAAAACTCCAGAAGGACTACC
>JAMOPL010000063.1 GCA_027064515.1 Sulfurimonas sp.
CCAGCTTCAATAGAGGAGCGATTAGAGATGTATAGGTATAGAATGAAACTTGAAGATGATGGAATAGAGTATAGAATCATAAAACAAAAGTTTTTAAACTATCGTCAATTTAGTTTTAAACTTATAAAAGGTAAAAAAGAAGTTATCCCTGCTTATGCTCTTTCATACTCCACCCTTCCTAGAAAAAAAGCACAAGGGAGAATTGAATTTACTGATAAAAATATTTATTATTTTAATCGTGAAGAGATAAAGTTTATAACACTTGATGAGTTCAACAGTAGATGTAAAACTAATTATCAAAATATGAATGAACTTATTTTCAATCCTCCATCTTTTGATGAAGAACTACAATTAAGAGAATCTATAACATCTAACTTCTACGATTTATCAACAATTATAATAGTTAAAGAGATTCTAGATTCTAAGCTAACAATAGAGTTAAATGCAAAAACTTACGAAGATACGAAAGAAAAACTAATCGTTTTATAATGAATATTTAGATAACATTGCCAAAATTATTTTACAAGGCTTTTACTTATGACTATGGATGTTATTGAGATACAAGAGATTATCCCTCACCGTTACCCTTTTTTACTTTTAGACCGTGTTACAAATATTGTTGCTAATGAAACTTTAGTTGGTTTCAAAAATGTAACAATTGGTGATAATGTATTTCAAGGTCACTTCCCAGGTCACCCAATCTATCCTGGTGTTATGATTCTTGAAGGTATGGCTCAAGCTGGTGGAATCTTAGCATTTAAAAGTATGGATATGACTAAAGAGGAAGCAGCTGAAAAAGTTGTTTACTTTATGAGTATTGATAAAGCTAAATTTCGTGCTCCTGTTAAACCAGGTGATAGATTAGAATATAGAATCTCTGTTATCAAACAAAAAGGTGCTATCTGGATACTAGATGGAAAAGCTTTCGTTGATGATAAACTAGTATCTCAAGCTGAACTAAAAGCTATGATTGTAGATAAATAAGGCTATATTTTGAATAAAATATCTGAACTTGCAATCATAGAAGATGGTGCAGTTATTGGAGATGATGTAGAGATTGCCCCTTTTTGTTTTATATCTAAAGATGCAACTATCGGTGATGGAACTACTATCGCTCAAAGCTCTTGTATATATGGAAAAACTACAATTGGAAAAAATAATAAAATTTTTTCACATGCTGTAATTGGTTCAATTCCACAAGATTTAAAATTTAATGGTGAAGATGTAGAGTTAATTATTGGTGATAACAACACTATTAGAGAATTTACACTATTTAACCCAGGGACAAAAGGTGGTGGTGGAAAAACTATCATTGGTTCTCATAATCTATTTATGGGTTATGTTCATCTAGGACATGATGTAATAATTGGAAACCACTGTATTTTAGCAAATGCTGCTACACTTGCTGGTCATGTTGAAGTTGGTGACTATGCTGTTATAGGTGGTATGACACCTATACACCAATTTGTTCATATTGGTAATTATGCAATGGTTGGTGGAGCAAGTGCTTTATCTCAGGATGTTCCACCATTTTGTATGGCAGAGGGAAATCGTGCAACCCTTCGTGGATTAAACCTAACTGGACTAAGAAGAAAATTATCTAGAGAAGATATAGATGCACTTAAATCAGCTTACAGAGATCTTTTTGAATCTGGCAAGCCACTAAAAGATAGTGCATATGAACTATTAGAAAATACACAAAATCATTATCTACATGATTTATGTAACTTTGTACTTAAAACAAAAAGAGGAATTCCATTTGAGAGAAAAAAAATATGATAGATAGAACTTGTAGCTTTTGTGATGCCCAAGAGAATGAACAAAATCCTATTATCGCTGGGAATGGTGTTTATATTTGTAAGAATTGTGTAACTTCTGCATATAAAATAATGTTTGGTGACGAGCAAGTAACAGATGACACAAATAAAGAACTTGTAACTGAAGTGACTAAACTTATGACACCAAAAGAGTTAAATAGCTTTTTAGGTGATTACATAATAGGTCAAGAGAGAGCTAGAAAACTTCTTAGTGTTGCTGTTTATAATCACTATAAAAGAATCTTTAAATCCGATAAAAATGATGATGTTGAAATAGAGAAATCAAATGTATTGTTAATTGGTCCAACAGGTAGTGGTAAAACACTTATGGCTCAAACTATTGCTAGAGTTTTAAATGTTCCTATCGCTATTACAGATGCAACAAGTCTAACAGAAGCTGGTTATGTTGGTGAAGATGTTGAAAATATTTTAACAAAGCTTCTTCAAGCTGCTGATGGAGATATTCAAAAAGCTGAACAAGGTATCGTTTTTATTGATGAGATGGATAAGATAGCTCGTATGAGTGAGAACCGTTCTATAACTAGAGATGTTTCAGGTGAAGGTGTGCAACAAGCATTACTTAAAATTATTGAGGGTGCAGAGGTTAATATCCCACCAAAAGGTGGAAGAAAACATCCAAATCAAGAGTTTACAACTATAAATACTAAAAATATTCTATTTATTTGTGGTGGTGCTTTTGATGGTCTTGATGATATTTTAAAAAGAAAACAGGGTCAAAATGTTTTAGGTTTTGGTCACGATAAGAAAAGTAAAGATGAGCAAAAACCAACTTATGATATGGCAGAGCCTGATGATTTAGTAAAATATGGGATAGTTCCTGAGCTAATTGGTAGATTACCAATTATCGCTTCTCTAAGTGAAATTAGTGAAGATGATATGGTTCGTATTTTAACAGAGCCTAAAAACTCTATAATCAAACAATATCAAAAACTTTTTGATATGGATAATGCAAAATTAACTTTTGAAGATGATGCAATTAAAGCCATTGCTAAAAAAGCAATTACTAGAAAAACTGGTGCTCGTGGTCTTCGTGCAATAATTGAAGAGCGAATGATGGATATTATGTATGAACTTCCTGAATATGATGGATATGAAGCTATCATAACAAAAGATGTTATTGATAATGGTGATGATCCTATCTATATTAAAAATTCTACAATTAAAACAGCATAAGGTAAAAGATGGTATTTAACAAATTAATTGGGCTTTTTTCAAATGACCTTTCTATAGATTTAGGAACTGCAAATACAATAGTTATTGCAAAAGGTAGAGGCATTATTATCAATGAGCCATCTGTTGTTGCAGTGAAAACTGAAAAATATGGTCAGCAAAGAGTTTTAGCTGTCGGACATGAAGCAAAAGAGATGGTTGGTAAAACACCAGGAAATATTAAAGCAATCAGACCTATGAGAGATGGTGTTATTGCTGATTTTGATATGACTGAAAAAATGATTAGAAAGTTTATCGAAAAAGCTCATGGTAGAAGCTCTTTAATTAGTCCTAGAATTATTATATGTGTTCCTTATGGACTTACTCAAGTTGAAAGAAAAGCTGTTCGCGAATCAGCACTTAGTGCAGGTGCAAGAGAGGTATTTTTAATTGAAGAGCCTATGGCAGCTGCGATTGGTGCTGGTGTAGAGATAAGAGAACCACAAGGAAATTTAGTTGTTGACATTGGTGGTGGTACTACTGAGATTGGTGTAGTTTCTTTAGGTGGTTTAGTTTTATCAAAATCTATCCGTACGGCTGGTGATAAAATAGATTCTTCTATTACAAACTATATTAGAAAAAAGTATAATCTACTTATTGGTGAAAGAGTATCTGAAGAGATTAAAATCAATATTGGAACAGCAGTAGTTTTAGATGAACAACTTACTATGATTGTTAATGGTAGAGACCAAGTTGAAGGGCTTTTAAGTTCAGTTGAACTAACAAGTGAAGATGCTAGAGAAGCAATGAAAGAACCACTAAAAGAGATTGGTGAAGCACTTCGTGATGTGCTAGAAAGAATGCCACCTGATTTAGCTGGTGATATTGTAAATAATGGAATCATTTTAACTGGTGGTGGAGCTTTAATCCGTCAACTGGATAAATACCTTTCAGACATTGTTAGAATTCCTGTTTTTGTTGCAGACGAACCACTTTTAGCTGTTGCTCGAGGAACAGGTAAAGCCTTGGAAGAGATAGACCTACTTCAAGAACTTTTCGAAAATGAATAAAGGGCTACTTAGCTTTTTATTTTTATTTATAGCACTCTTTTTGGGTGCATCTTACTTTACAAATAGTATTCAGTCCCCAATTATTAATGCACTTAACGGTATTAAATCTGCATACCATTCAAATATAGAATTTATTGAAAATAGTATTGATAAATATTTACTTCAAGCAAAAAGCATCTCAGAATTAAATGAAAAACTAGATAAATTTGAAAATAACCATCTAGTTATGCAAGAGTTGGCTTCTGAGATAGATGATTTATTAAAAAACAACAACTCTAAATTAAAAATCAGTCCAGAAGTTGAATTAGTTAGAACTATATCTTATGAAAGTTTTGGTAATTTAAATAGAGTTTGGCTTGAGATAAATGAATACAACTCATCAAAAATATATGGCTTAACTTATAAAGAATTAGTCGCTGGAATTGTTGTAGAAAAAAACTCCAAACCGTTAGGAATACTAAATAGTGATGTTAAAAGTACCTATGCAGTTTTTGTTGGTAATGAAAATGCTCCAGGTATAGCTAGTGGAAATAATAATGGAACAATATCTATAAATTTTATACCTGCTTGGTATAAAATAAAAGTAGATGATGAAGTTATAACCTCTGGATTAGATAATATTTTTTTTAAAGGTCTAAGAGTTGGCAAGATAATCTCTATCACCAAATCCCAAGGGTATCAAAATACAATAGTTCGACCTTATTACAATTCTAATGAACCAAACTATTTTCATATGATCAAAAGAGTTAAATAGCATAATAAATAACTCATCAAATTTTAAGTGCCTTTTAGCTATAATCCCTAAATTTTAAAGAGATTATTTAAAGGGTAAAAATGCCAAAACGCACCGATATTAACACTATTTTACTTATAGGCTCAGGTCCGATTGTTATCGGTCAAGCTTGTGAATTTGACTACTCTGGAACTCAAGCTGTAAAAACTCTCAAAGAGTTAGGTTACCGTGTTGTTCTCATCAACTCTAACCCTGCAACTATCATGACAGACCCAGAATTTGCAGATAGAACTTACATCGAACCAATCAAAGAGGATGTAATTGCTAGAATTATCAAAAAAGAGAATGTAGATGCAGTTCTTCCAACTATGGGTGGACAAACTGCTCTTAATGTAGCTACTAGCATGTATGAGAAAGGGATGCTAGAGGGGGTAGAGTTTTTAGGTGCAACTCCAGAAGCTATCCACAAAGGTGAAGATCGTTCAGCTTTTAATGAAGCTATGATAAAAATTGGTATGGATTTACCAAAAAGTCGTAATGCTTACACTGTTGATGAAGCTATTGAAGCGGTTAAAGAGATTGGTTTTCCTGTTATTAGTAGAGCCTCTTTTACACTTGCAGGTGGTGGTTCAGGTGTAGCATACAACATGGAAGAGTTTAAGAAATTAGCTGAAGAGGGTATTTCAGCTTCTCCAGTAAATGAAATTGAAATCATGGAATCTATGCTTGGTTGGAAAGAGTACGAGATGGAAGTTATCCGTGATAAAGCCGATAACTGTATCATCATATGTGCAATTGAAAACTTTGACCCAATGGGTGTTCATACTGGTGATTCTATCACTGTTGCCCCTGCTCTTACTCTTACAGATAAAGAGTATCAAAGAATGAGAAATGCATCTTTTGATATTTTAAGAGAGATTGGTGTTGATACGGGTGGAAGTAATGTTCAATTCTCAATCTGTCCAAAAACTGGAAGAATGATTGTTATCGAGATGAATCCTCGTGTTTCTCGCTCATCTGCTCTTGCTTCAAAAGCTACTGGTTACCCAATCGCAAAAGTTGCAACACTTCTAGCAGTAGGTTTTACTCTTGATGAGATTACAAATGACATCACAGGAACTCCTGCATCGTTTGAACCTGTAACTGATTATGTTATCACTAAGATTCCCCGTTTTACATTTGAAAAATTCCCAGAAGCTGTAAGCACTTTAAGTACAGGTATGAAATCTGTTGGTGAAGTTATGGGTATTGGTCGTACATTCAAAGAATCTATGCAAAAAGCTCTTTGTTCTTTGGAAACTGGTTTGTGTGGTTTTGATGAGATAGATGCTGATATGGACGAAGTAAAACATGAGATTCGTCGCCCGAATGCTGATAGAATGTTATATGTTGCTGAGGGTTTCCGTCGTGGTATGAGTATTGACGAGATGTTTGATACTTGTCAAATTGACCACTGGTTCCTTTACCAACTCCAAGAGCTTATAAAATCTGAAAAATCTGTAAGTGATAAAGTTCTTTTTGATGAGAAACTTATGAGAGATCTAAAAGTTGATGGTTTTTCTGATAAAAGAATCTCTCAACTCATCGCTAAAAACTCTAATCATACTGTGAGTGAAGATGATGTTTATACAGCTAGAAAAAAGCTAGGTATATCATTAGAATTTAATGAGGTAGATACTTGTTCAGCTGAGTTTGAGGCTTTAACTCCATACCTTTACTCAACTACAAATATTACAAAACTTCCAAATGTACAAAACCGTGTAAGTGATAAAAAGAAAGTTCTTATTTTAGGTGGTGGACCAAACAGAATCGGTCAAGGTATTGAATTTGACTACTGTTGTGTTCATGCTGCTTTTGCTCTAAAAGAGATGGATATTGAAACAATTATGGTGAATTGTAACCCTGAAACGGTTTCTACTGATTATGATACTTCTGATGTTTTATATTTTGAACCAATCGACCTTGAACATGTAAGAGAAATTATCGAAAATGAAGAACCTGATGGAATTATCGTTCACTTTGGTGGGCAAACTCCACTAAAATTAGCTGATGCTCTTACAAAAATTGGTGCGAATATCTCTGGAACACCATCTGCTGTTATTGATTTAGCTGAAGATAGAGAGCAATTTTCTGATTTCGTAATTAAAAATGGTCTTAAACAACCAGAAAATGGTCTTGCCCGTAAGAAAGAGGAAGCTCCAGATATTGCTGAAAGACTTGGTTTCCCAGTTCTTGTTCGTCCATCATTTGTTCTTGGTGGTCGTGGTATGAAAATAGTATATTCTCAAGAAGAGTTAGCAGAATATATGGAATTAGCAATATCAGTTTCAAATGAAGCACCAGTTTTAATTGACAAATTTTTAGATCAAGCTATCGAACTTGATGTTGATGCTATTTGTGATGGTACTGATGTTTACATTGGTTCTGTTATGCAACATATTGAAGAAGCTGGGATTCACTCTGGTGATTCTGCTTGTTCACTTCCACCTATGAACCTTTCTGATGAGATGATAAAAAAAGTTGAACAACAAACTAAAACTATTGCTCTTAATCTTGGTGTTGTTGGACTTATGAATGTTCAATATGCAATCTATCAAGATGAGATTTATCTAATCGAAGTTAATCCTCGTGCATCTCGTACAGTTCCATTTGTTTCAAAAGCTACTGGTATGCCACTAGCAAAAGTTGCAACTCGTGTTATGGTTGGTGAAACACTAAGAAGTTCATTAGAGTTTTATGATAAATATAACATCGTTACTGAAGAGAATGGTTTATTAAAACCTTTACTAAAAGGTCATGTTTCTGTAAAAGAAGCAGTATTTCCTTTCCATAAACTAATCGGTGCAGATTTAGTTCTAAGCCCAGAGATGAAATCTACTGGTGAGGTTATGGGGATTAGTTCTAACTTTGGAATCTCTTTTGCAAAAGCTCAAATCTCAGCTGGAAATAAAATTCCAACAGAGGGAACTTGTTTCCTATCATTTGTTGATTCTGATAAAAAACATGCAGTTGAGATTGGTAGTGGTCTGCATAAACATGGTTTTAAACTTGTTGCGACTAAGGGGACACAAGATATTCTTGAAAAAGCAAATATCCCATGTGAAGTTGTTCTCAAAATATCTGAAGGTCGTCCAAATATTGAAGATAGTATGAAAAATGATGAGATTGCTATGGCAATAAATACTTCAGATAACAATACATCTAAAAAAGATGCCGTGGTTATTCGTCAAGAGGTACTTAGAAAAAGCATCCCTTACTTTACAACTTTGAGTGCTGCTAGAGCATTAATTCTTGCTTTAGATGAGATGGTTGATGATTCTTGGTCAGATGTTCAAGCACTTCAAGATTTCTTAGCATAAAAAATTGAGTGTAATACTCACACAAACCGACACAACTGTCGGTTTTTTGTCTCAAGATGCACAAAAACTTTACGAGATTAAATCTCGTGAAACCTCAAAACCTTTTATAAAAGTTTACCAAAATTTTAAAAGTTTTTTAGATGATGGAAATAGAATCCCACCCTCTCAAAAACTTTTAGTTCGTCGCTCAAAAAAAACAACTTTTATCGTTAAAAATAGAGCTTTTAGAATCGCACCAATATCTCTTAGTTCTCAAATTTTAAGAGATAATTCTTGGTACTATTCAACATCTGCTAATAAAGCTGGTATGAGTTTTAATAGAGAATTTTGTGAATTAAAAGCTGATATAATTATAGAAGATAAAAATGGTTTAAATGAAAATAGTTCCTCTAATCTTATTAAAATAAACCATTTTAAAAGGAAAAAATTAAGATGAGTAAGTTTTTTCAAGCATTTTTAACAGGTATATTTTTTACTTTTATCTTAGATTTTTTCCTATTTTTAGGGATACAACAAAACTATATAAAACTTTATGAGATTGATCTTTATTACAATATCCTTTTTGCTGATAATCAAAATATCTATATCTATTCTATATTTAGCATTACAATTGGATATTTAGTTATATATCTCAACAAAAAGATAGTAACTCTCTCTATTTTGGGAGTTATGTTTTTTCTTATATCACTCACTCTTATAGAAGATATAGGTAATAGTGTAGCAAAAATGATGTTTATGAAAGAAAATACAACTATAAAATGGAAAAAATACACCTATACAGGTGATATTTATTATGAGGGCAGAAAAAATATCACTTTCTATGATTATAAATTAAAAAAATTTATCTTATTAGATAAAAGATATCTTAAATAGTTTGTTTGTTATAATATCGAGAATTTTCAAGGGAAAATATGAAAAGTTATGCTGTATATAATAATAAAGGTGGTGTTGGAAAATCAACAATATCACTTCTTCTTTTAGATATATTCTCCTCTATTAAAGTTGGAGATATTAGACAAGCAAGAGTTCTTGTTATTGATGTAGATACTCAATCTTCAACTTCAATTTCATTACTTGGAAATAGACGGATTCAAGAGTTGAAAAATAAGAATCTAACATTTTGTAATAATCTACTTAATGCTTTAAAAAATAAAAAGGGTGTAGATTTCTCACCCTATATTACGAAGAAAGAAGCTACTAAAACCACTAAAAAACGGCTTAAACTTGGGGCTATTGATGTTATGTGTGTTAAAAAAGATTCCCTTATAGAGTTTGAAAAAAAATGTTCTATTGAAAATACTATAAAAATAGCTACTTATATCAAGCAAAATCTTTCAAAAAACTATGATTTTATTTTTTTTGATTTACCAGCTAATATTGATTCAAGAAATAAACTCTCTATGTTAGCGATGCAAGCTTCGGATATGGTACTCATCCCAACTGAACCAACAAAGATAACCATTAATGCATTAAATGATACCATTGAAAATATAAAATATGCTCAAAACTTAATGATGCATGATAAGCCAAGAGAGATGAAGAATGCTATTGTCTTAAATAAAACAGATAGAAGAACTAAACAATATAAACTTCATCACAAAGAGATAGATGATATTGCTAGAGAAAACAATATAATTGTATTTGAATCTTTTTTACCATCTGCTCCAACACTAGCAAGTTCCACAGATGAAACGCTATGTTTTGAAACTTTAAAAGAAAAATATTTAACATATTATGATAAAACTAAAAAAATAGCTCTTGAGTTAATTAAACACTCAAATTTAACTATTAAAACAAATTAATCAAAGGAGATAAAAAATGATTAGAATTAAAGTTCAATATTTGGAGGTACTAAATGCCTAGCAGTAAACATATAACTTCAATATCAAGTGGTGTCGTACTAGGAAGTGCTGGAATTGCTATGATGAGTATTCTTAGTGGGTGTGAATCACCACAAGATGAACAAAAACAACAAAATAAATATTTAGTGATAGAGCAACAAGCTAACGGTAAATATATTGTGGTTGAAGAGATGCCAACAGATGGTCCTAGCCGTGCAATTATCCGTGAAAGAGATGAAAATGGTAAAGTAACTGAACGATTTATGAATGAATCTGAGATGAAAGCTTTAGCTGAACAAGAGTATCAAAAAGTTCAAAATGGTACGAGTGAAACTGTTCAAGAGGGTGGTGGCGATGCTGGTATGGGAATCGCAGGTACAATACTTGCAGCAGCAGCTGGAGCGATGATGGGTAATATGATTGCTAACTCTTTGATGAATAACAAAAACTTCTCTAAAAATGCAGCATCATCAAACAAAAGTGCATATAGCCGTTCTGCAAGAGGTGGAAGTTCATCAAGAAGTAGTACAAAATCATCTTCTAAAAAAAGTTATTTTGGAAAATCTAGTGGAAGTTCATCAAGATCCAGAAGTTACGGAGGTTGATAGATGGTTAAATTACAAAAACTCAACCCACTAAGTGAT
>JAMOPL010000064.1 GCA_027064515.1 Sulfurimonas sp.
AGTAAAAAAGGAACATAGCATGAACATAGCATAAGTAATATTTCTAATGTTAAAATTTTAGTTTAGTTTAATATGTGAAGGATTGTAACACTTTATCTGACTTACTTGTATAATAAATTTTAATAATCCTTTAAAATAAAATTCAAATCTTTACAATTTATTAATTTTGGTTTATTTATCTGATAATTATCAATATTATCTACTATCTCTGTTGATACAGATATTAAGTTATTATAAATATTAGTCTTACCTGTAGCAAGTAGATTAAATGCAAAAGTTAATTCTTCCTTTGCATCTAATGGCACATCTATAACTATGTAATAATTTTTAGATAATTGATTATACAGCAACTTCTCATCAGTAGTTATTTTAAAATCTTTATGCCCTTTTATATAGTCTAATACCCATAAACTATCAAAAATTTTTCCATCTAAAGATACTTTTAAATTCTTTAAAAAATTATTCTCTTGTGTATTATCCTCTTTTTCATATTGTTTTATTTTTTTAAAACTTTTAAATTCTATAAAATTTATCATATCATTTAGATATAAACCATCACAAGATTTCCTCGGTTGTTGCTCTGCCTTTTCACCTACTATGTTTTTTGTTTCATCAAAATCTATATATCTAATATCATTATTTTCACAAGTATCATCACTTACTATTTCTAAGTCTTTATAGATAAAATACTTTTTATCTATAGCAAATTGATTTAATCTTTCAAGCATCTAATAAATTTCATTCATTGGTTTAGCCAATAATTCAAATATCTCATTAACTGAATTATTTACATTTTTAGATATTGACATTTCATCCTCTTTATCTATCAAATAAAAGTTACTTTTATCACTTATTTTATAATCTTGTGCATACTTAATAAATGATTGAATCATATATGGACTATGTGAAGTTACCATAACAGAAATATTATTTTTTACCAATGTAGCTATAATCTGAGCATACTGTAGTTGCCATTTTGGATGCAGATGTATCTCAGGCTCATCTAAAATCAATATAGATGTTCTATTTATAAAGTCATTATCTATAAGTAGTTGAATGATACCAAATGCTTTTATCCCTGTAGCTGTATTTTTTATAGGTATTTTCTTTTCATCTTTTATATACACAAAATTCTTTTCATCTTCATCATAGATTATCTCACCATTAATGATTGAAGATATTTTGATTTTAATTTGATTCTCAAATTCATCATTATATAAAAATGACCAATTAGATAATTTTAGTTTTTCAAATAGGTCTTTTGTATGTAATGTAGTGTAAGGAATCCCCAATATTTTAGACCTTCTTTTAGTTAAATCAAGACCTGTATGACTTCTCATAAGCATATCATGATTATTTAAGATAAGAGGTGTTTCAATAAATGTAGCCTCTTTAAATTCAATAGGTTCTACTTTATTCTCTAATTTTATATTATTATCTTCACCAACAAGTATATTGAGTAGTTCTAAATCATTTTCATAAAGTTTTATACTTCCAACTTTACAATTATAATTTAAAATATTTGAATCAAATTCAGAACGAAAAACTTTATTTAAAGCATTTTCTATAGACTTTTGTTCATCTTCAGGTATAAATATAATTGACTTAAGTTGCTCTATAGGTCGTTCAAGTAATGTATCTTTACCAATCTCTTGAATATAATCTTTTAACTCTTCAAGATAATTTTCTAAATCATCACTTTCTTCTTTATGCAAAAAATAATCTATGTCAAATATACTAGTAAGTCTATCTATCTCTTGTTCTGTTTCAAAATTAACATTTTTTCTAATATGAAAAAACATAAGATTTAAAATCTCTTTAATTTTAAACTCTTTAGATTCTTTAAAGTCTTCTTCATATCTACTGATAGCTTTGATAATACAAAAGATAACTTTTCCAACTGTACTTTTACCAGTATCGTTCTCTCCAGCTATTACAGTCAGTCCATCTATCTCAACACTAGCTTGTTTTAACATACCAATATTTTCTAATTCTATTCTCATATTTGCTTATCTTCTAAGGTAATTTTCTTGCATTTTATCCTAATATGGCTTAAAATATTTTCTTTATTTATTTTTAATAACTATATTATTTTATCTCTTTTTATCAAATCAAAATAATAATTTATCAAAAAAAGTGTTATCGCATCTGTTGTTATTTTATCTGAGTACATCCATTCTTTTATTTTGGAGATATGTACTTTTACTACCTCTATATCTTCGGCATCTATTCCACCACCATCCGATACTTTATCTGTTGATGTTACCTCAGCATAAAAGGTGTGTGCTTCTCTTCCTGAGATGCCTACTGCACTTTTTAGTGTTTTTATAAAATGTATATTTTTTATATCTACATCATAACCCAATTCTTCAAGAACTTCCTCTTTTGCTATCTGTTTTATAGATGTTTTTTTATCGACTAATCCTGCACAAGCCTCATACACTTCACCTTTACTTGAAGCATCGTTTACAAGAACAGGGATGCGAACTTGTTTTACTAACAAAAACTCTTTAGTAGAGATGTCAAATACAATAATATGAACAGAATCATAAGCAACTATCATCTCCCATTTTAGCTTTTG
>JAMOPL010000065.1 GCA_027064515.1 Sulfurimonas sp.
GAGTAAGTGCAAGTTTGAGTGATATACTTATCCGTGCAAATTGGGTGAAGAAAATCCTATTTTTAGCAGATAGAAAAGAGTTGGTAAGACAAGCAAAAAATAACTTTAGTAGATACCTAAAAGAAACCTGTACAAACCTAGAAGAGAAAGATTTAGATAACCGTATCCACTTCGGAACTTATGAAACTGTACATAATCTTATAAGAAATGGAAAATATAATAGTGCTTATTTTGATTTGATAATCGTAGATGAAGCACATAGGACTATATATAAAAAATATAAATCTATCTTTGAATACTTTGATTCTTTTATCTTAGGGCTTACGGCTACACCTGCCGATGAGGTTCATAGAAACACTTACGATTTCTTTCAAACTGCTTCAGAACCCACTGATAGTTATGATTTAGCCACTGCTATCAACAATGGGCATTTAGTTGATTTTAAGCCCTATGAGATAGATTTAGGAATCATTAAAAGAGGGATTAAGTACGATGATTTAAGTGATGATGAAAAAGATGAGTTTGAAAATAAGTTTGATGTCGATGAAGAGAAAGAGATAGGCTCATCAGAGATAAATCAAAGAATCTTGAATAAAGAAACAAATGAAAAAGTGCTTCAATATCTTAATCAATACTCTTTTAAAATAGATGATGGGAACAAGATAGGTAAAACTATAATTTTTGCTAAAAATAAAAAACACGCAGAGTATATCAAAGAGGTATTTGATTCCCTTTATCCTAAGAAAAAAGATGAAGCACAGATTATTCATAGTGAAATTTCACATGTTCAAAGCCTCATAGATAACTTCAAAAATCCAAATAAAAACCCTCAAATAGCGATAAGTGTAGATATGCTCGATACTGGAATCGATGTACCAGAGATTCTAAACCTTGTATTTTTCAAACCCATAAAATCTAAAATAAAATTTTGGCAAATGATAGGGAGAGGTACAAGACTATGCCCAAACATTTTTGGAGATGGGGAGGATAAACAAAGTTTTAATATTTTTGATTTTTGTTCTAATTTTTCATATTTCAATCTAAACTCCAAAGGCTTACCATCACAAAAAACAATCTCTTTAAAAGAGAGATTATTTTTAAAACGGGTGAGTTTACTTAAATTAGAATTACCTAAAGAGTTCAAAGATGAGATTCTTATGCAAGTAAAATCTCAAGTTTATGATTTAGATGCAAGAGAATATCATTTAAAAAAATATAGAACAGAGATAGAAGAGTTACAAAGTAATGATTTAGAGCATATAACAGATGATGTTTTCAGCAATCTAAAAATAATTTCAGAACATATAGAAGATAATACAGATTTTGAAGTACAAAGATTCCAAATGTTGATTCTAAAGACAGAAGAGGCTATCTTAACAGAAAAAAAACCTCAAAATTTTATAAAAGAGATAGAACAAAGATGTAATATTTTAAAAGCACAAAGTAATGTAAATGCTGTTCAAGAAAAAATAAAAACAATAAATAAGGTTATAGACAACTCTTTTGTACTAGATAAAAGTTTAGAAGATTTAGAAGAGATACGACATGAGATTGAGCATCTTGCAAACCTCTCTTTAAGTAAAATTACCACTCCAATAAAAACGATATTTTCAGATGAAATTATAGATGTTAAAATATTATCAAGTGATGATTTCATAGAGAAAACAATAATACAGACAGAGATTCAAATCATCCTAAATGAGTATATTAAAGAGCTTCAAAGCATTAAAGATTTAGAAAATAGTGATCTTATAACGGATAATGATATTGATGAGATAAAATATCATATTTTTGATATTGATGAAATTATTGAAAATAAAATAAATAACAATGATGAGTTTGAAACTTTAATTTATGGAATTTTGCAAACCTCTAAAAAAGAGGTAGCCAATAAAATATTTGATAATTTTATCTCTAATGGTAGCTATACTCAAAAGCAAACAGAGATTATAAATAAAATAAAAAATACATTATTTGGTAAAAAATATTCTACTATTAAAGAATCACTACAAAATGTAAACGATGTACTTTATAGCGATATTCATCCTCTTGCAAATGAGTTTGAACATTTAAACGATAATGAACAAAATGGAATTTTTGGAGTTATTAGTTTGATAGATGAAATTGATAAAACTTCTAATGTCATCAGAAGAATAGGGCTTTAGAGGATGTAATAAAGGGCTAAATAGCTCTTTATTACAATATTTGTTTTACTCAGCTACTGCTACTTCAACAGCAGTTGATTCCCAGATACCATGTTTAGTACAGTAACCATGTGCAACAAGGTTTAATTTTTTACCCATTGGACGGATATTGAATGTTACTTCTGCATGAGATTTTTCATTACCTAGAGTACCAGGTATAAAAGAAGCCATTGCTAATTTAGTTTCACCATTGAAAAGAGTGATTGACTCGATATAGTGATCAAAATCATCTGGGTGAGTAAACTCGTTACCCATTTTAACATTTACTTTAAGCATCTCGCCTTTTTTAGCTTCACTCTCAACTGTGATGAATGGTGAGTGACGGTCTATTAAATCTTTTTTAGCTTCTCTTTCTACTGTATCTATATCTACATATTTGTTAATCTTTGGCATATTAACTCCTTATTTATTTTTAAATTTAACGGTATTATATCTCTAAAAGCTTTTAGCAAAACATAAAAAAGAGTATATCTGTCTTACTTAAGTTTTGTTTAACTATAAGCTTTTTAAATAGTGAATCATAAAGCGAACACCAGCTCCAGTTCCACCGTGAACATTACAATCCCATGGAGATTCTGTATATGCACTTCCTGCGATGTCGAAGTGTAGCCATTTGTCTTTATTTTCATCTTCTATGAAGTTATCTAAGAACATACCAGCAGTTATTGCTCCACCATAAGGTTTAGAAGCTACATTAGATATATCTGCTATCTCACTTTTAAGAAGTTTTTTCAGATGTTTGTTAAAAGGTAGTGTAGCAACTAATTCACCAGATTTTTTACCAGCTTTTAAGAAATCATGTTTTAATATTTTTGAATTTCCCATAACACCAGTTGTATATGAACCAAGAGCAACCATACAAGCACCAGTTAGTGTTGCAAAGTCAAAAATATAGTCAGCTTTTACAGTGTCTTGTGCATAACTAAGAACATCAGCTAAAACTAAACGACCCTCTGCGTCAGTATTTCTTACCTCAATAGTTGTACCACTTCTGGATACTAAAACATCATCAGGTTTATAAGCATCACCACCAATCATATTTTCAACAGCACCCACAAATACATGAACCTCTATATCTAATTTTAGTTCACTAACAGCTTTTATCATTCCTAAAACAGCACATCCACCAGCTTTATCCATTTTCATAGTTACCATTGATGTTGCAGGTTTTAGACTTAATCCACCACTATCGTAAGTTAAACCTTTACCCACTAGAGAGATGATTTTTTTTGGATTTTTTGGTCTATATGCTAAGTGGATAAGTTTACTGTCGTGGATAGAAGCACGACCAACAGCCAACATAGATTCCATTTTTTCATTTTCAAGTTCACTTTCACCTAGAATCTTACAATCAAGAGAGTTTTCATAAGCTAGTTTTAGAGCAAGTTTTGCAAATGATGGTGGATTCAAATCTTGAGGAGTAGTATTTACAATATCACGAGTAAAACAAGTAGCATTTGCCACAATGAGGGCAGAGTTAAAATTCTCTTCAAGTGTATCAAAATCTAGTGAGTTACTAGTTATAAAAATTTTCTTTAAACTTATCTCTTTTATTTGTGATTTATACTCATTGTACTCATAAGCACCAAGAACTATACCTTCTACTAAACCTTGAAGAGAATCTTCGGAGATAATACTAATTTTAGCACTTGTATAGTTTGCTTTTTTAAGTGTTTTAATCATATTTGCACTTGCACTTCTAATGTCATCATTAGTTTTAGAATCTATACCACATACTAAGATAGCTTTTTCATGTAAAAAACATACAGAATCTTGTTCTGCTTTAAATCCAGCAAGATTTAAAATCTCAAGGTTTGAGTTTTTAGCTAACTCATTAGTAGTTAAAAACTCTACTGTTACATCTGATTTTATATCAGAGATATTTTTATTTAGTAATTTAATATTCATATCTATCCCATTAATTATAATTTGTAAAGAGATAGTATCAAAATATCTTTTAATTACTACCTAAAAAGTTTTACACCTGTTCTTTTAGTTTTTGCTTTTGTTTTTAGTTTTATATCTCCCCCTTTAAACTCACCAGAAGAGATATTATTAAGATTGCTAGAATCTTCATAAATATAAGTAAAACATGGATGTTGGGTGCAGTTACTATTACTATTATATTTGTATGAACTACCAAGACCTTTTAAAATATACCAAAGCCAAGCTTGAGTATCAACATGCATTATATAAACACCCTTATGTTTATTGATTTTTATATTTATAATTCCATTTTTAGGGTTATCTATATTTGTAACACTAAACTCAGGAGTAGAATCTAAAATTGTTTTCTTACTAGCTTCTATGTTGATTATATTTCCAAATACTGTTTTTGAATGATTCTTATTTATATACCAAGACAAAGAGTTTTGAATAAAAGTATCTGTATATTTAGATGAGTTATTATCATATACCTCTATATCAATAGTATGATTAGTGTCATTTTGTGAACTTTTTATATCTTTTGTTTTTAATCTAGCATAGAATAATGTAATATTTCCATCACTTAGATTTGAATCGTTATTGATATATTTAGAAATATTAGTGCTATTTATATCTACACCAACACCACTGATTGAAAATGGGTTTATAGGTTGAGTACACTCTCTATTTAGATTAAAATAGATAGTAGTCTCGCCAATTCCATCTGTAAAGCTACTAGATAGAATCGTAACTGTTTGGTTTCTATCACCAAGAGTTTCATTTTTAAAATTTGCTCCATCACTAAAAATATTATCACTTGTATAATTCATATCCAAAGAATCATCACCATCGCTGTTAAGTTTAAAGGTAATATTTATATCTTGAGCATAACAAGTTGAATTGAAATCAGTTAGTAGTTGATGTTGTTTGTTGTTAGCTTTAATTTGTGCCTTTACAGATATATTCATATCGTTAAGATTAGCCATATATACCCAGTTATCATTAGTGCTTGTATTGATTTCACTGAGTGTTACATTTAACTCATAAGGTGCGATACTTATATTTATATCATCAGATTCTATAAATCGCATAGAATCATTTGTATCAAATATATCTATAATTGCAAATTCACTACCAGATGCTTCCTCTATCTTAATGTTCAAATATTTAGCAAGACCACTAAATGAGGCATTAAAATCAGGTGTAGAACCATTTGTAAAACTTGTAGAAGAATGTGTAAAAACTTCACTTCCTGTTTGACAGTTTATATTTGTACTTACATTTAACTCATTAGCATTAATATTTAACGAAGAAATACTCTCATTATAATCTACGGAACTATTTGAATTTGCGTCATAAGCATCTGCTGATAATAAAAACTCATCTCCAGCATAAAAAGGTGCAGTTGCGAATAGTTTGAATCTATCTGGTCTTATTGCAAAATCATCAGTAGATAGTGTTGAGTTGTCTTCAACATTTAGTGGACAAGATTCATATACATCTTTTTTCCAGTTCATAAAAACCTTTGCTCTTTTTACAGCAGAGGGTACATTAAAAGTAATGAGTTTTGATTCTTGAGAATTGAAATGGCTTTGATACCAATCACTTTTATACGAATTATTTGAATTATCTACAACTATACTACAAACTGTTCCATTAAAATCTTTTAATGATGTTTTATTTTCATCAATAGATGCTAATGTTAAATTAAAATCTTTATTAATAACTTTAGTAGATAAGTTTTGCTCATTTAAGTCTTTGTAAGTTTCATAAACAATAAAACCTGCTGATAAATTAGGTGGATTTAAAAGATCTGGTAATGTACCACAATGAGTAGCACTAATAGAAAATGTATCGATAGAGTGATAGTTGTTTGCTCCACCAGTTGAACCAGTAAAGCTTAAAGTAAAATTTTCTGGTGGGGTTGCTGGTTGAGTTGCATTTACCCTATTTAAACTAGGTAAAATCTCATAACCACTCCCTGTATCTCTTTTTATTGTTATAAGATTTTTTGAATCTCTTGTATCTATAATAACTTTGTATTTATAAGATGGTGCAGGTGATGATGATGAGGTATCGTCAATCCCAGGTGATAATGAAGATGTACCAGCAATATAAGAATATCCAGTTTCCCCATCCCCACTACCTCTTATAGCTATGGAATCTAAGATTCTTCCAGTTCCACCGTTTCTACCCTCTGTTGGATTAGAATAGTTTCCAAATTCATCAAATCCAATTCCCATCCAACCACCATAAAATCCATCAATACCATTACGGTTAGCATAACCTAAACTACCACCGTAAGCACCAGCAACAGGAATTTTGTTCGCATCAGATAAAACTAAAACTACACCATCTGCACCATTTCCACCATAAGCATTATGTTCAAATTCTATCTCTATATAATTATCAGTAGCTGGAAAATGTGCATCTAAATTTAAACCACTAGCAATATTATTGCTATTATCAGTTAGAAGTAATTTACTTGCATCTACACTAGGTGTAAAGTTTTTATTTTTTATAATTTTCCAATCAGTTCCTATATTATTTATAGAAAAATCATCGCTGTAACAGTAGTTTATTTCAGGCACTTCAAAAGATAAACACTCTCTGTTTGAACCATCATAGTTTAGATTTAACATATAGTTATTATAAATAGCTAATACTTCAGCATCACTAAGAGCAGTATTGAATGTAATTAGTTCATCTATATAACCTTCAAAATCTTGACTATCATCAAAACTACCACCGTAAGCATCTTGTTCTTGTGCAATTATTAGGGAATTATCATGAATATTTAAAGCCCCTTTTTTAAAACTTTTTGTTTTACACTCTTTTTTTTGTCCATCAATATATAAACATCCAGTATCTTTTTTTGGAGAAAAAAGAAAATAACTAGAAGTAGATTTTCTTGTAAAAACTATATGGTGCCAAGTGTTATCAGTTAGCTCGTTTGTATTTAATCTAAATGTTTTACTTTTATCCTTGATTTTTACAATAAATTTATCTTCATCATCTAAATATATCTCTATCTCATCATCTCCTGTGCTACTTCCAAGTCCGTGGATAATCTCTTGTTGTCCTGAAGAGCTAGATGTTTTTATCCATACAGATATTGAAAGGTCACTTAAACCGTGAAGAGCATTTTTATCTATACTTATATAGTCAGTTTTACCATTATTGGAGAAATCTGCACCATTACAAAGTCTAGAATTTGTATCTAATGGAGTATAAGAAGTACCATCATTTCCATTATTAGAACTATCAATTACTTCCCCATCAGTTGAATTCCAACTCTCTTCATCAAATCTAAAATCAGATACAACACTAGCAAAAATAACATCAAAACAGAGTATAGAAATAATTAAAATACGAATCATTATAAATCCTTTATTCTAAAGTATAGCACAACAAAATGATATTTAATAGATATGTATATATATATCTACTGTTTGCATTGTTTAATTAGTTACCTTTTTTTAAGATAACAGTTGTTGATTTGTCAAAGTCAAAATACTTATTTGCTATCTCTTTAACTTTTTTTGAAGTTATTTTCTTAATATCTTCTTCATAAGTTAATAGTGGAGTTATATCTCCCCTTACTAAATAACTACCATAAAGATTTGCAACAGATGTTGAACTCTCTAGTGAGTATATAAAGTCTGATTTTGTGTTTATCTTCACTTTATCTAGTTCAGCTTTTGTTACTTTTGTATTTTTCATAAGTTCTATCTGTTTAACAAGCTCTTTTTCTACATCTTCAGCTTTTACATTAGGGTTACAAACAGCAATAAATATAAAAAGACCTGGGTCTATATTTTCCATATTGTATGCATATATAGTGTTAACTAATCTTTTTTTATCTACTAATTCTTTATATAGTCTGGAACTTTTACCAGAGTATAGAATCTCTGAAATAACACTTAAAGCTACTTGGTCATTGTCTTTGAAATCTGGAATATGAAAGTTTATTGCTAACATTTCCACTTCACTATCTTTGTGGATTATAACTCTCTTTGCTCCATCTTGTTCAGGTTCTACAAATTTAAACTCTGGAATCTTCTTTGTATTTTGAATTTTACCAAACTCTTTTTTAGCTTTTTTAAATACATCTTTTGGATCTACATCACCAGTTACAATAAGAATCGCATTACTTGGTTGGTAGTAAGTTTCATGAAAGTCTTTTATATCTTTAATTTCCCAAGTTCTAATATCATTCATAAAACCGATTGGTGTCCAATGGTATGGATGGTAGATATAAGCATTGTTAAACATTTTAAAGTACAGATAACCAAGAGGAGAATTATCTGTTCTCCATCTTCTCTCTTCTGTTACTACATCTCGTTCAGGTTGGAACTCTTCATCTTTAAGGTTAAGGTTCTGCATAAGTTCAGCATAAAGTTCTAATGATTTAGAAAGATTATCAGTGCTTGATTTTATATAGTAGTGAGTGTAGTCAAAACTTGTAGAAGCATTATTAATTCCACCTATACTTTTAACCTCTTTATCAAACTCTCCAGCATCAAGGTTCTTTGTAGATTTAAAATTCATATGCTCTAGCATATGAGCGATTCCACTTTTTCCCATAACTTCGTTTCTACTTCCCACTTTGTAAAAAATATCTGTACTAATTACATTAGTAGAATTTTCTAGTGGAATTACAACAATTTCTAAACCATTTTTTAGAGTTTTTGTTTCGTACTTTGGTAATGATGATGACATTAATGTTCCTGTAATTAGAGTAAGAGCTAAAAGTAATTTTAGCATTTTCTATCTGCACCGATAGCTTCGGTGATATTTGTATATCCATCAGCTTTTAATAGTTTTATAAGCCCTTTGTTCATATCCATAATCATATCTGGACCATGAAATACTATACCACTTAAAACTTGAACTAAAGATGCTCCAGCTTTGATTCTTTTATATGCTTCTTCAGCAGAATCAATTCCACCAACAGATATAAGTATAGTTTTTCCATATAATTCTTTTGCGATAGCTTCAAAGATTTTAAAACTTTTCTCTTTTAAAACTGCACCAGATATTCCACCAAAATTCATAGGTTGATTCACCAGTGAGTAGTCGATAGTTGTATTTGTAGCGATGATTCCATCAGCACCTTTTTCAACTGCCATAGTTGTAAGTGCAACAGCATCTTCAGGTGTCATATCTGGAGCAATTTTTAGTAAAATTGGTTTAGATGTTATTTTTTTAGCCTCTTCAAAAAGTCGAGAAATAAACTCTTCATTTTGTAAATCTCTAAGACCTGGAGTGTTTGGTGAAGAGATATTAATAACCATATAATCACCTAAATCGTGAAGTGATTTAATAAGTTTTGTATAGTCATTAATAGCTAAATTCTCAGCAGTTAGTTTATTTTTCCCAATATTAACACCTATTGGAGTTTCATAAGGATAAATCTTTTTTAATCTTCTTTGAACTTTTAAAAGTCCATCATTGTTAAATCCCATAGCATTTTGGATACTCTCTTCCTCTATATGACGGAACATTCTAGGTTTAGGATTTCCCTCTTGAGGAATTGGTGTTACTGTACCAATTTCTGTATATCCAAATCCTAAAATTCTTATAGCACGAATCATAGTTGCATTTTTGTCAAATCCAGCACCAAGTCCAACAGGGTTTAAAAATTTACATCCAAATAAATTTTGAGATAAAATTTCATCTCTAACAAAGTGAGATCTTCTAAAAGAATCAAATGGGTTTTCGCAAAAATTTGGGATTCTTAAAACACACTCAGCAAGATGATGAGCAGTTTCAGGTTGAAGTTTAAAAAGTAGTGGTTTTATATTATTATAGTTAATCATTGTATGCAATTTTGCCTTTTGTAAAATTTGGATATTATACTTAATTAATAGTAAATTTTTGATAAAGGATTTTATATGAGTAGAGTTTTAGTGCCATTGGCAAATGGATTTGAAGAGATAGAAGCAGTTACAATTATTGATGTTTTAAGAAGAGCAGAGATAGAGGTTTTAGTTGCATCTTTAGATGAGGAAAGTTTAGTAAAGGGTGCTAATGGTATAAGTATAGATTCTGATATGCAAATAAAAGATATAGATTCTGATACTCTTGATATGATAATTTTACCAGGTGGATGGGATGGAACTCATGCTTTAGCAGATGATGAAAATGTGCAAAGAATCTTAAAAGAGATGGATTCCAAAGGTAAAAATATAGGTGCGATTTGTGCTGCCCCATTCGCACTAAATAAAGCAGGTGTATTAAAAGAAAAGTTTACTTGCTACCCCTCAGTAGAGGAGCAGATAAGAGTTGATGGATACCAAGGTGATAAAGCTATGGTTGTAGAAGATTCAAATATTATGACATCTCGTGGACCAGCTACTGCTATCTGTTTCGCATTAGCGATAGTAAAAAAGTTTAAAGGTGAAGAGATGTACAATGCTTTAAAAACAGGCTTGCTAGCTAGTTATTGTCAATAGTTTTATACAATAGAGTTTAAAGTTTTCTTCTTTTAAAGATTAGATTCTTTAAACTTCTACTCTCATCTTCACTTGCAAATTCAGGTACATTTTTTAAACGGTTTACATATTGAAAACTAGGAGCTAACTCTTTGATTAGATTCTTGATAAAATCAACATCTAAATCAGGTGAGTTTAAACAAGCTAAAAGTAGGCAATCTTCAGAAGCAATTTGAGGAAGTTTCATAATAAGTTTTCTATAATCTTTTGTTGCTTCAAAACTCCCTTTTTGAAAGGTTGGTGGGTCGATAATGATTAGGTCATAAGGACCTTTCTTCTTGATTCTAGAGAATGATTTTAGTATGTTATAGGGGTGAAAACTAACTCCTTTCATCTCTAAATCATTAAGATGATGGTTTAATCGTCCAGTGCTTAAAGCCCCTTTACTCATATCGATATTTGATACTTTAGATGCTCCACCCATAACGGCTGAAACACTAAAAGCACAAGTGTATGAGAAAAGATTTAAAACAGATTTATCTTTTGAGTTGTTTTTTACAAACTCTCTACCATTTTTCATATCTGGAAAATAACCACTATTACGATTTGAGAGTAGGTTGAGTTTTATTTTCATCCCATTTTCAACTACAAACAGATTTTCAGGTAATTCACCAACTATAATCTCACTTGGACTTCCTTTTAGGAATCTTCTTTGCAAAACGATAGTATCGTGTCTGCTTAACTCTATAAACTCTTTGAGCATCTCTATAAGTTCAGATTCTTTTTCCTCTTCTCTATAAAGTGCCACACTTAGAATATTATCAATAGAATCGATAGTGAGATGTTTGTACCCTTCATAAAGTCCACCACGACCATGAAATAGCCTCATAAACTCATTTGTTAATTCATCTTGATTCGCTCTTAGATGATGTAGTATATTATCAAGTGTCATTACTATCTCTTTTATTTTTCAATTTTATAACCATTACTTTTCCAATTGTAAATTCCACCACGCATATTATATGGATTAAAACCATATTTGTACAATATACGAGAAGCTGAAATACTACGATTGCCACTAGCACAATATACAAGAATTTTATGATTCTTAAATTTTTCTAGTTCATCTAGTCTAGTTTCTAGTTCTTGAACAGGAATCAAGATAGCATCTTTTATATGTCCAGAAGTCTGATACTCGGCATCTGTTCTAACATCCAATATGATGATATTTTTCTTTTCATTTGTCATCATCTCCATAGCTTCTTTAGGTGTAGCAAAATTAAAATCTGCTAATATAATCCCTTTTGCATATAAAAGATAGATAATAACAAGCCCAATAAATGAATAAAGCATTAAATCATTCATCTATATTTTTTCCCAAAAAGTACCAGCAGGTGTATCCATAATGCTCACACCAAATTCAAGAATCTCATCACGAATCTTATCAGAGAGTTCAAAATTTTTCTCTTTTTTTGCTTCATTTCGTGATTCTATCAATTCATAAATCTTTGATTTTGTATCAGCATCGATTCCAAATTGAAAATATTCAAAAGGATTCTTAACACCAAACCCTAGAATCTCGTTTATATAAGCCAAATTAGAGATAGTCTCTTTTTTTAGAACCTTATGTTTTCCAGCTGTGTCCAAAGTCTCATTTGCAGAGCTTATCATCTCTTCTATGAGTGCTAAGGCAGAAGATATATTCATATCATCGCTTAGAGCAGTTAGAAGTTCAGTTTTAAAAGATGTAGAATCTGTGTTCTGTGCTAATCCAAAAAGTCTTTTTTTAAGTCTATAAATCTTATCTAATCTTTTTTTAGCGATACTCAAATCTTCACTGTTAAAATTAAAATTACTTCTATAATGTGTACTTAGAAGATAAAATCTTAAAACTTCACCATCATACTCTTTAAGAGCATCTTTGAGAAAGAAACTGTTACCTAAAGATTTAGACATCTTCTCACCGTTGATATTTACAAAACCGTTGTGCATCCAGTAGTTTGCTAGAGTATGGGAAGTTCCACATCTTGTTTGTGCTGCTTCATTTTCGTGGTGAGGAAAAAGTAAATCAGCTCCACCACCGTGAATATCAACTGCAAACTCAGCATCTGGAATCGCAAGATGTTTCTCTATCATCGCAGAACATTCTAAGTGCCATCCGGGACGACCAGCTCCAAAAGGGGAATCAAAAGTGATAGAACTATCACTTACAGATTTCCATAGAGCAAAATCAGCAGGATTCTTTTTGAGAGATGAACTCTCAACACGATTCTGCTTATCATCTTCATCTTGAACTCTAGCAGAGAGTTTTAGATATTCAGAATCACTAGCAGTATCAAAATAAACATCTCCATCAACAGTTGCATAAGCATGATTAGAATCTATAAGTTTTTGAATCAGCTCATACATAGCTTCTAAAGATTCAGTAGCCTTTGGTTCAATATCTGGACGAGATACCCCGATAGCACCCATCTCTTTATGAAAAGCATCCGTATAAAAATCAGTAATCTCTCTAATATCTTTTTTTTGCTCAATCGCTTTTTTGATGATTTTATCATCAATATCTGTAATATTTCTAGCATAAGTTACATCGTAACCATTCGCTTTTAAAACACGAGTTAAAAGGTCAAAAACTAAAGCAGATTTTGCATGACCTAAATGAGCATCATCATAAACTGTTGGACCACAAACATAAAGTGTCGCTTTCCCCTCAACTTGTGGTGTGAATTTTCTTTTTGTTTTTTGTAC
>JAMOPL010000066.1 GCA_027064515.1 Sulfurimonas sp.
CATTTGAGATGAACTTATCTAACTTAAGTGATAATGTAGATGAGGATAACTCAGATTTACAAGGTATAGGTACAATTCAAGATGAAGCAGATGCTGATAAAGATGATGCAGATACAGTATTCGCAGTTATTACAGGACCAGAAGAAGTAGATGAGGGTGATACAACTACAACTTATACTGTACAACTTTTAGATATAGATGGTAATGAGGTTAAAGTATCTGCTGATACAAATGTTACAGTTGTTTATAATAATACAACGACAGAAGATGATGATACTAATCACAGTGATAATGATAATATTGTAATAACAATAGCATCAGGTGCTTCATCTGCGACATTTACAATAGATACAAATGATGATGACGATTGGGAAGAGGGCGATGAAGATTATAAACTTACTATATCTGATGTAGATACAGATGAGTTTGAAAAAGTAGATATAGATGGATTTACAGATAACAATGGTGTGGAGCATAAAGGTGATGTTACAACAACTATTATAGATACTACACCACATTTAGAAGATGATAGTGGTGAAGTTTATGAATCTGCTATGGATGATATAGGTACTAATCCAAATAGTGATGAAGAGACAAAAACAGGAAATCTGTTTGGTAATGATACTCTTCCTGATAATGCTTCATTAGAAGATGTAAGTATAGATGGTGGTACAAC
The DNA here is from genome assembly GCA_027064515.1 of Sulfurimonas sp. Lineage (GTDB taxonomy): Bacteria > Campylobacterota > Campylobacteria > Campylobacterales > Sulfurimonadaceae > Sulfurimonas. The sequence goes on from JAMOPL010000066.1 coordinate 677, forward strand.
TTATAAAGATACAGATGCTAAAACTATAACGGTAACAACAGCAGAAGGTAATAAGTTAGTAGTAAATGCAGATAGTGATTCTGAAGATTTTGGAGCATATACTTATAGTTTAGAAAATGCAATTAGTCATAAAATAGAACATATACATGAAGATTTTAAAGATGATGTTGATGGTTGGAGTGATGCTTCACATCAAGATAAAGGTATGCTTATATCTCAAGACCATAATGCTTCTCAACTTATCTCATTTGGTAAAGAGAATGCTGGAGATACAGTTACACTTAAAATCACATTTGATACAGTTGGTGGCTGGGATGGTGATGATAGTAGAGATGTGTTTAATATCTCTTGTAATGGTGAATTAGTTAGTAATAACGAGTATGAAGATGGTACAGATAATACGGTTGAAGTAGATATTACACTTGATGATAATGGTGATGCATTTATAGAGCTGAATCCAAATACAAATAGTAGTTCTCACTATGAATCAATAGAATTTACAAAATTTGAGATAGAAGATGCTGATGGAGCTACAACTTCTTATATGGAAAATTGGGATGATGCTGTTGGTGGAACAAGTATGTTGATTGCAAAACAAGATACTGCTAGTAAAACTTTTGATTTTGGTTCAGAAAATGCAGATAAAACTTATACAGTAGATTTTGATTTGGCTACAAATATTAAATGGGATGAGGGTGTGGATAACGACCATTATGAGATACTTGTAGATGGTAATACTATATCTACAAAAACAGACTTTGGAAATCAAACAAATCATATCTCTTTTGATGTAGTTCTTGATGATGATGGGAAAGTTGATATAGGAATTTATGCAAATACAGATAGTAGTAATGAGGAATTAACTGTTGATAATTTCATTATCTCAGAAGGTACAGATTTTTCTATGGATAGCTTTACTTATGAAGTTAAAGGTGATGATTTTGATGATACTGCTAAATTAGATATAACTATACATGATGATGCTCCTCTTATAGGGGCAATAGATGAAGAGATAAATATAGGTGGTTCAGCAGATAGTAATATTTTACTTGTTCTTGATAGATCAAGTAGTATGGATAATGAAGATGATGGTGTGAAATATTTTGAGTATATGATGGAAGCAGTTACTAGCGTTACTCAAAAATATGATGATCTTGGAAAAGTAAGAATTAAAATTATGGGATTCTTTAAAGAGCAAGATGTTGAAAGTAATGAGTATGACCATAGTGAAGGATATAGTTATACAAATTGGGTAACAGCAGAAGAAGCGATAGAATATTTTAAATATGATCCAGATAAGAATAAAGATGAAAACTCAGATGATGGACATCTTTTCTTCTATTCAGGGACACCTTATGAAAATGGTGTAAATGCAGCTAAAGATTTTTATAACAAAGATACTGATGGTAATTATGAAGCAACACCAGAAGCTGACCAAAGTATAGCTTACTTTATAAGTGATGGACAACCAAATGGTAATGGTGATTATGTAGATACATGGCAGGATTTTCTTGAAGATCAAGAGATAGATAAATCTGTATCTGTTATGTTTGGTAGTGATGCAGGTAGTGCAAGTGATGATGATATAGAGATTATGAATGAGCTGGCTTATCCTGTTCCTGAAGCACTTATACTTGAAGACCCTAAAGATTTAAATGCTGAATTAGTAGCAACTGTACTTGAATCAGTTGGTTTCTTTGGAGATGAGGGTCAAGGAAGTGTTAGTTTTAGTGCTGATGGTGGTCATATCTTTGAAGTTGATTATAAAGGAACAGTATATACTTATGATAAAAATCATGAGGTTCAAACTATTGAATTAACTTATGATGATGATGGTGATGAAGATACAGCAGAAGTAACCCTTGGTTACTTACATTTAGATTTTTCAAATGGTCAATATGTTTATAAACCTGAAGTATTAGAAGATTCTAATGAAACATTTGAGTATATTATAAGAGATTGTGATGGTGATGTAGCATCTGATACAGCAACACTTCACATAGGTATATCTGAAACAATAGAATATAATGGAGATGATGATATAGATGGTGCGGCTGGAATAGATACTATGGTTTTAACTGATGATTTAGATATTGATTTTAGTGATGCTAATCTTAAAGATATAGAAAATATAGAAATTATAGATTTAGGTGTAAATATGGATGGTGAAGCTAATGGAGCAAATGTTCTTAGTAACTTAACACTTGATGATATTTTAGATATGACAGATGAGGATAATGAACTTACTATAGAAGGTGTATCTGATGATGGTGATGATGTAACAGAAGTTGATACAACAGACTGGACAAAAGATAGTGAAACTGATAATGATGATGACACAACAACTTATGAGTACTCAAAAGATGGAGAAACTGTTTATTTGACAATCGAGGATCAGATAGACCATACAGGTATGTAATATATGTATGAGATTTTATAACAAAATGTCATATATTTTTATCTTCCTTTAGTTTAAAGCTATAATCAAAATAGCTTAGATTTTAGGAAGAGAGATGCACGATTTTAAGGCTATTATATTTATAGTAAAAGAGTATTTGGCAGATGGCAAAAAAGTGAAAATTTTAGATAAAGATGTTGCAGATACTCTTGAAATTTCTCAGACAAATTTTGCGACGATAAAACGACGAAACTCTATCCCTTATGAAAATATTTTAAGATTTTGTAAAAGGGAAGGGTTTAGTTACTCTAAGATTTTTTTTAAAAATTAGATTTTTGATTGCACAGTTCTTTTTGTAGCTTCAAAAAGTTCTGTTGCTTTTACAACCATTGGCTCGTCAAGTATAGTAGTGCTATCAACCTCTTTTATAGGATTGGCAGTTTGACAGTTAGTTATACATGAGGCACTTCCACCAATCTCGACATCTTCAACCATTGAAGGTACTTGGAAATTTTCTTGAGGAATTATTATCTCTTGATTTTGAATAACTTTATTAGTTATATTTTCCTCTTTAGGTCTAGAACAAGGCTGATGTTTTATTTTTGTATTAAATCCAAAAATCTCTCTTACTAATTGCTTTATAGCAGAATAGCCATGAGTTAAAACTTTTTTGTCATTATCATTGGCACAACTCTCCCAAGTAAGATTATTATTTTCATAAGATATAAAAGATATACTTCTATCAAAAGCATCACCCAGTGGATAGTTTCTATCTCTTATTTTTATAGCTAATTCATCAAAAAGAGTAGATTTAGCTTTTGCTGGTTCAACTATTATCTCTTTTGGAATTTCTATTGTTTTAGGAGGTTCTACTTTTTGTATCTCTTTTGTTTTTAGCACAGGATTATGAGGAATTTCTATCTCAATTTTTGGTATCTCTCTTTGAAGAGATTCTATCATCTGGTCTATCTCTTTTATGCGAAGAGCCTCAACCATCTTAAAGAAAATCATAGATAAAACAAATGAACCATCAGCATTTATAGTAAAAAGATATTTAGAATCACTTAGTATTCTAAAAAACCTATCAATAACAAGGGTAGAAAAAAGAGCATCTTGGTTATACATCTTCTCTTTTATATATGCTATAAGTTCATCTACTACCATCTCAGCTTCATAATCTTCTAGAATCTTTGTAAACTCAATTAATTTTGCATAATCCTTTGCAAATACAGCTTCAAAAAGTTTATCGATAAATTCTGGATCTACTAATCCTAACATATCTGTAACAGTATGAACATCTACATGATTCTTAGAGTAGATAATTGCTTGGTCAAGAAGTGTAAGGGTATCTCTAAGTGAGCCATTTCCACTACGAGCTAGAATCTCTAAGGCATCATTTTCATACTCAATATTTTCTAAGTGAAGTATATGAGCTAAATGATTTACAATTTTGTTAGTAGCAATTCTTTTAAATCTAAAATGTTGAGTACGACTTAGAATTGTAGCGGGAAGTTTTAGTGGATCTGTGGTAGCTAAGATAAATTTTACATAATGTGGAGGCTCTTCAAGAGTTTTTAGCAAAGCATTAAAAGCCTCTTTAGTTAGCATATGGACTTCATCAATTATAAAAATTTTGAATCTTGCTATGGCTGGTTTGTATTTTGTTTGTTCTATTAGGTCACGAATATCATCTATCTTTCTAGAGGATGCACCATCCATCTCAATTATATCCATATGACGATTTTCTGATGCCATAATACAGTTTTGACAAACACCACAAGGGTTATGACTAAGACCTTTTTCACATAAAAGAGCTTTTGCAAAGATTCTAGCAGTAGATGTTTTTCCACTTCCACGAAGTCCTGAAAAAAGGTAAGCGTGTGATAGTCTATTTGAATCAAGTGCTAATGAAAGAGTTTGACTAATAGTCTCTTGACCAATTAATTCATCAAAATTTGATGGACGGTACTTTCTAGCTAATACTTCAGATGCTTCTTTCATAATAGTAACTCCGTTTATAGTTGTTTAATATTTAGCCATTTAGATGCGATGCTTCTAAGAGATTCAGGATTCTCTGATGCAAAAAATTTTAGTTTTGGTGAAGTGTATTGATGTGTAAATGTAAATTTTTTCTCTAATTGTTCCACTATTGCATCTCCAGAGTGAATTAAAATAGTATCTTCACCAAAATAATCTCCAATGGCATTAGAGATAAGTGGAAAATGTGTACATCCTAAAATCACAGCATTTGGTTTATTTATGTTTTTAAAATAGTGGTTAAAAGTTTCTTGAAGAATCTTACCACTATAAATCTCCTCTTCAACTAGAGGAACAAAAAGACCAGTTGCTTGTGATTCTATATTTGTAAATCCAAAATTATTAAGAGCTAAATTGTAAGCATTAGAGTTTACGGTAGCCTTAGTTCCTAGAATTAGAATCTGAGAATCTTTAGAATTAAGAGCATTTATAGTTGCTAAAACTCCAGCTTCAACCACTCCAATAATAGGGCAATATGTGTTTTCTCTCATCTCATCAAGGGCATAGGCACTAACAGTATTACAAGCTACTATGATAAGGTCGAGTTCAAAGTTTTTGAAAAACTCTACGGCTTCTAAACCGTAACGGATGATAGTGTTTTTATCTTTGATACCATAAGGAACACGAGCAGTATCGCCATAGTAGATAATCTCTTCAAATAGTTGATGTTGCAATAGTGATTTAACAACGGTTAAACCACCAATCCCACTATCAAATACACCAACTTTCATAATTATGAGTTAGTATTCATACTTTCTAAAAATTCTTCATTTATAGCTTTTTTACCCATCATAGTATAGATGAATTTAAGAGCTTCAACCTCATTGTCTTGTTTATGTAACATTTGACGAAGGATAAATACTTTTTGTAGTGTGTCTTTGCAAAGAAGTAACTCATCTTTACGAGTTCCAGATTTAAGAATATCGATAGCTGGGAAAATTCTTCTCTCAGCAATTTTTCTGTCAAGAACAACTTCCATATTACCAGTACCTTTGAACTCTTCAAAGATAACTTCATCCATACGGCTTCCAGTATCAACAAGTGCAGTAGCGATAATAGTTAAACTTCCACCATTTTCAATATTTCTAGCAGCACCAAAAAATCTTTTTGGTTTATGAAGAGCATTTGCATCTACACCACCAGATAGAACCTTACCACTTGATGGTGTTACCGTATTGTAAGCACGAGCAAGACGAGTGATAGAATCTAGTAGAATAACTACATCACGACCTAACTCAACTCTTCTTTTTGCTTTTTCGATAACCATTTCAGCAACTTTAACATGGTTTTTAGCAGGCATATCAAAAGTTGAACTATAAACTTCACCCTTAACACTTCTCTCCATATCAGTAACCTCTTCAGGTCTCTCATCAACAAGTAAAACCATTAAATCAACTTCTGCATGGTTGTGCGTGATTCCGTGAGCAATCTCTTTTAGAAGTTCTGTTTTACCACTTCTTGGAGGTGCTACAATCAGACCACGCTGACCCTTACCAATAGGTGAGAAGAAATCCATCATACGACCTGTTAAGCCTTTTTCACGATACTCTAATTTTAATTGATCTTGAGGATAAAGAGGTGTAAGATTCTCAAATAGAGGTCTTTTTTTACTCTCTTCTGGTGGAAGTGAATTTACTGCTTCTATCTTAATTAGAGCATAATATCTCTCTTGATCTTTAGGTGGGCGAACTTGACCAGTTACAACATCACCATTTCTTAGTGCAAATCTTTTAATCTGAGTGTTTGATACATAAGCATCATTGATAGATTCGTTGAAGCTTTTATCAATAGAACGGATAAATCCATAACCATCTTGCATAATCTCTAAGATTCCACTAAATAAAATAAAACCACCTTGAGCAGTTTGTGCCTTTAAAATTTCAAAGATAATATCTTGTCTTTTTAATTCATTAGGGTGTTCAACTTTTAACTCTGTTGCCATAGCAACTAAAACTTCAATGTTTTGAGTACGAAGCTCATCGATTGTAGCACCTTTTACTGGTGTATGTGAACGAGATTTATTATTTTGTTTGTGTGGTTTAGAATTTGTGTTTTTGCGAGGTTGTTGTGAATTGTTTTCACTCATAAAGTAAGTACCTTAATTTTAGATTTTGGGATTTTATTGCAGGAAAGGGTTTTAATTATTTTAATGTTGTAATTTTACACTATTAAAGTGTCTTATGTCAAGTTTTATTATCCTTTGCTACAATTACATTTAATAATATGAGTCTAAAAGATTTTAAAAAAGTGAAAACAGATGATAGCAATAGTTGATTATAATATGGGAAATTTGGCGAGTGTTCAAAATGCATTTGCCAAATTGGGTGAAGAGACAGTTGTGGAGAGTGATCCAGCAAAATTTAAAGAGTATGATAAATTAATTTTACCAGGTGTTGGTGCATTTGGTGATGCTATGGAACATTTAAAAGATAGAGGTATGATAGAGCCACTTAGAGAGTATGCAAAAAGTGGGAAATATATGCTTGGAATCTGTCTTGGGATGCAACTTCTTTTTGAGAGTAGTGAGGAGTTTGGAAAAAATGAGGGGCTGGGAATCATTAAAGGGAAAGTTACACATTTTGATTCTTCAAAATTTGAGGAGAAACTAAAGATTCCACATATGGGTTGGAATCGTATGTTTACTAAGAAACATCCACTATTTGAGAATCTTGATGATGAGCATTATCTTTACTTTGTGCATACTTATCATGTTAATTGTGCAAATGAAAAGGATATTATAGGTCGTACTTTTTATGGTTATGAGTTTACATCAGCAGTAGCTCATGGAAATGTGTTTGGGATTCAACCACATCCAGAAAAAAGTCATGAGAATGGACTTAAGATTTTAGAGAACTTTATTTCACTATAATTCAAATATAAATACAAAAGGAAAAATAATGGCATGGGCAACAGCAAAACATATACTAGTAGATAGTGAAGCAAAATGTAATGAGTTAAAAACAGAGATAGAAAATGGGACATCATTTGATGATATGGCGAAAGCACACTCAAACTGTCCATCAGGTGCAAAGGGTGGAGATTTAGGTAAATTTGGTCCTGGGCAAATGGTTCCCGAGTTTGACAAGGCTATCTTTAGTGGAGATGTTGGAGTAGTTTATGGTCCAGTTCAAACACAATTTGGCTATCATCTTATAGAGATTACTGGTAGAGGTTAGTAAATAGTGGTAAAAGTATCAGCAATTCAGATGGGTATGGATGAGAACAAAGAATCTAATATAGCTAATGCTGAAAGATTGGTTCGAGATTCTGCTCAAAATGGTGCTGAAATTATACTTTTACCAGAACTTTTTAGTGGATTGTATTTTTGTAAAGATATGGATAAAAAATATTTTGCATGGGCATCTCCACTTAAAAATAACGAACTAATAAAACAGTTTTCAAATTTAGCTAAAGAGTTAAATGTGGTTATATTAGTTAGTTATTTTGAAAAAAGTGGGAGTGATTATTTTAACTCCCTTGTTGTTGTAGATTCTGATGGAACTATAATGGATAATTACCGTAAAACTCATATACCAGATGGTGCAGGATATGAGGAGAAGTTTTATTTTAAAGAGGGTGATTCTGGTTTTAAGGTTTACGATACTGCTTATGGAAAAATAGGTGTTGGAATCTGCTGGGATCAGTGGTTTTGTGAAACTGCAAGAGCTTTGGCACTTATGGGTGCAGAGATTATTTTTTATCCGACAGCGATAGGGAGTGAACCTGAGATTCATTTAGATTCTATGGAGCATTGGCAAAGGGTACAGATGGGACACTCAGCTACAAATACAGTTCCCGTAGTAGTTGCAAATCGTATAGGTTTAGAGGTGGGTGAGAGTTGTGAACTTACATTTTATGGTTCATCTTTCATAACAGACTATACAGGTAAAAAGATAGCTGAAGCTTCTCGTGATAAAGAGGAGATAATTTATGCTGAATATGATTTAGAAGAGAATAAAAAACAAAGAGAGTATTGGGGACTTCTTCGAGATAGAAGAGCCTCTTGTTACTCTAAGTTAGTTGAATAGAGTTTAAAATAATCTTTTCTAAATCCTCAAGAGGTGCAGAGATGATTTTTTTAAATTGTGTACGGTTAAAAGTTTGTTGTCTTTTTGCTAGTTGTGCTGTATGGGTTGAGATATTTTGAATCATCTCCTCTTTTGTAACTTTTCCATCGAGATATTCTAATACTTCCACTATCCCTATCGCACCCATAGAATTTGGCAGTCTTGTATATTTTTGTTCAAGATAGCAAATTTCATTTATTAGTCCTGACTCTAACATTTTATTACTTCTTTTTGAGATTCTCTCTCTTAAAATATCTCTACTTACAGAGATATTAAAAATATCAAGATTCTCTATAATTGGTTTTGGTGGATTTTGTTTAAACCATTCACTTGGTGTAAGTTTACTCGCTTCATAAATTAGTAATGCCTTTTCTATTCTATAAGAATCGTTTGGTGTTATATTTTTCATATATATTGGGTCTTTTAGAGTTAAAAATTTGTAACACTCTTCTAAATTTGTAAGTTTATTTTTTACTATATTTTTTATATTTTCATCTATTTTTGGAATCTCAGATAAACCATCTATTAATGATTTTAGATAAAAAGATGTTCCACCAACTATAACTAGATTCTTTTTCTCTTTTTGACACTCTAAAATAACTTTTTTATACAGATCTATAAATATATCAACACTAAAATGTTGATTAGGATTTATCTCATCTATTCCAAAATGTTTAACTATTTTTAACTCTTCTTTTGATGGTTTTGCAGATACAACATCTATCTCTTTATAGATACTTAGAGAATCTATACTTAGTATAAAAGCATCAATTTTTAAAGCAATTTTTATTGCTAAATCACTTTTTCCTGATGCTGTTGCTCCGATGATTGCAAGTTGTTTTATTTTAAAATTCATTTTGAAACTATATCTAAATATTTGGTTTTAACATATATTTAGATAAAATCTATCTCAATATTGAATTATTATTATAAGAGGTAAAAAGTTGCAAAAATATATAAAAAAGTTAAAAGATTTTAATGAATTAGTGATGTTTGAACACTCTATTTTTTCCCTCCCATTTATTTTTATAGGGATGATAGTAGCAGCTGATGGGTGGTTTGGTTTTTGGTTACTTCTAATGGGTATTTTGGCTGCTCTAAGTGCTAGAAATTTTGCGATGGGATTAAATAGATATGCAGATATAGATATAGATTCTCAAAACCCTAGAACAAAAAATAGACCAAATGTTGATGGGCGATTAAATGGAACTTCTATTTTACTTTTTTCTATTGTAAACGGTTTAGTTTTTATAGCTGTGGCTTATATGATTAATCCTCTTGCTTTTTATATGAGTTTTCCTATCTTAGTGATTCTTGGTGGCTATTCATATTTTAAGAGATTCTCATCGTTAGCTCATATAGTTCTTGGAATCTCTCTTGGTTTAGCACCTATTGCAGGTGTTGTAGCTGTTAGTGCTACTATCCCTGCTTGGTCAGTTATGCTTAGTTTAGGTGTAATTTTTTGGGTAGCAGGGTTTGACCTTTTATACTCTCTACAAGATATGGAGTTTGATAAACAAAATAATCTTCACTCTATCCCATCACAGTATGGAGCAGAAGCGACTCTTTTTATATCTTCACTATTTCATATGCTAAGTGTAATTTTTTGGGCTTTATTTGTTTGGGTTGCTGGGCTTGGTGAGTTTGCATTTATTGCAGTTATACTTAGTGCAATTATGCTTTCATATGAACACTATTTAGTTAGAAAAGATTTTACTAAAATAGATAGAGTATTTTTTACAGTTAATGGTTATCTTGGAGTTGCATTTTTTATTTTTATTGTTTTAGATAAGGCTATTTAATGTCGCCTAGACTAGTTCCTGCACCAATAAGTTTGGTTTTTTCTCAAGAGAATGTAGATGCAGAATCTTATAATAGAGAGTTTCAACAACTAAATGAAGCTGATGATAATCCAATAAATCAATGGTTGAAACTAGCAAAGGCTAGAGGTGAAACAGCTGAAACAGATCCTGTTTTATTAAACTTGATAGTAGAATTGCATAATAAAATAGATAATTTAGAGAGATTTTTAAAAGATGAAGAACCTATTAGAGTATCACTGAGTAGCGAAGCACATATTGAATCGATAGGTTTTGAACATTTTAATTTAAAAGAGAAACTTTTAGAAAAAGATATGAAATATTATGGACGAGTAGAGATGCCAGTTCACCCAAAAAGAGATGTCGGTATATTTTTTATAGCCCAAAGTGAAAGTTTGGCAAAAATAGTAAAAATACATGAGAGAGATGAGAGAGAATGGGGTGCTTATATGACAGCAAGAGAGAGAGTACTAATTAGAGAAGCGAGAGCGAGTAGATGAATTTTGAGGTTTTTCAAATAGAGTATATTGTTGTTCTTATGGCTGGAGTTATACTTTATCTTCTTTACTATGTTTATACTAAAGATGCAGATTATAATAAAAATATTCACTCAATTGCTAGTGTTGTAGAGGATTTGAATCGTGAGATATTTTACTTAAAAAAGAATATCCAAGATACTCAAAAAATTATTCAAGAGAACACTGAAGGGATGAGTGATGATGAGATTTATCAAGAGATAGAGAGAAGTGTTTATGATATGGTTAGACCAATCTCCTTGGGATTAAAACAAGTACAAGATAATATAAATGCTATTGATGCAAAGATAGAATCAAGAGTATCATCAATAGAAACAGGTGTAAAACAGTTTTCTATCCCATCATCTATAAACTCAAATGATGATGAAAAAATCATCTCTCTTTATAAGCAAGGTGTCTCTTTAGAAACTATTGCAAGAGAGTTATATCTTTCTCAAGCAGAAGTTGAATTTGTACTAAAAATCAATAAAATTAAGTAGGCTTATTGTGGCAGATAGAAAACTATTTATTTTGGTAGCAATAATGATAGTTACTGGAATTATACTAACTTATACTCTATCTGCATATGTAACATTACTATTTAAAGTAAATGAGTTCCATTTTGCAATAAGACAAGCTGCTTTTGGTTTTTTAAGTCTTACTATTATTTGGATTTTAGCACAATTAAATCCCGATAAATGGCTAAAGATTATAGGTTTTACCCTTTTTATAGGGTCAACAATTTTAATGATAGCTATGCCATTTTTACCAGAAACTTTTGTAACAGCAGTTGGTGGGGCAAAAAGATGGATAAAACTATTTGGTTTCTCATTAGCTCCTGTTGAGTTTTTTAAAGTTGGATTTATCTATTTTCTGGCTTGGAGTTTCTCACGAAAACTAGGGCATCATGGTGGTATGAGCTTAGAAAAAGAGTTTAAGAGATTTTTCCCATATGCAATAATTTTTATAGGAGCAGTATTTATTATTGCTTTTGTACAAAATGATTTAGGGCAGGTTGTTGTTTTATCTTTTACATTATTAACTATGCTTTTATTATCAGGAAGTAGTTTTAAATTTTTTAGTGTTTTAATTATGATGGCAATGGGAGTATTTGCTTTTGCTATATTTTCAAAAGAGCATAGAATAGATCGTATTTTATCATGGTGGTCTTTAGCACAAAATAGTGTTTTGGAGATATGCCCAGAGTTTATAGCAGAAAAATTAAGGATACCTGTTGAAGCAGAACCATATCAGATAGGACACTCCTTAAATGCAATACACAATGGTGGTTTTTTAGGAGTTGGATTGGCAAATGGAACATTCAAATTAGGGTTTTTAAGTGAGGTTCATACAGATTTTGTTTTAGCTGGGTTGGCTGAAGAGTTTGGATTTATGGGTGTATTATTTGTTGTAGTTATTTTTTTATCTTTGCTTCTTAGAATATTTAAAATAGCAAATAGATCAAAAGATGAAACATCATTTCTTTTTAGTGTAGGTGCTGGTCTTATGCTCTCTTTTGCTTTTTTAGTAAATGCTTATGGGATAAGTGGTCTTGTACCTATTAAAGGTATATCAGTTCCATTTTTAAGTTATGGTGGTTCAGCAACATTAGCTGCTTCAATAGCGATAGGGATGATTTTAATGGCATCCAAAAAAGTAAATATGGAAAATAAAATATGAAAATATGTATAACTGGTGGTGGAACTGGTGGGCATCTTATGATTGCTCAAGCATTACTTGAAGCAGTGGTTGAAAATGGTGACGAAGCTATTTTTATTGGCTCTACAAATGGGCAAGATCAAAAATACTTTAAAGTGAATAGTCTATTTTCAAAAGTTTATTTTTTAGAAACAACTGGGGTTGTAAATCAAAAAGGTTTAGGAAAACTAAAAGCACTTTTTAAAGTATTTAAAGCATTTTTAAGTGCAAGAGATATTTTAAAAAAAGAAAAAATTGATGCTACATATAGTGTAGGTGGTTATTCATCTGCTCCAGCATCATTTGCAACTTTGAGTAAATCTATACCACTTTTTATACATGAACAAAATGCAGTTGAGGGTAGATTAAATTCACTTTTAAAACCTTATGCAAAAAGATTTATATCTGCTTACAGAGAAGATTCTATAATCAAAGGTTACCCTGTAAAAAAAAGTTTTTATGATAATGCAAGAGTTAGAAGTGAACTAAAAACTATTATATTTTTAGGTGGTTCACATGGTGCAAAAGCTATAAATGATTTGGCATTGAATGTTTGTATTGAACTAAAAAAGAGAGGTATTAAAATTATCCATCAAGCTGGTGAGAATGATTTTGATAGAGTTAAAAAAGAGTATGAGAATCTTAAAATAGATGTAGAGCTATATGGTTTTACAAAAGAGATAGAAAGATTAATCTCTGAATCTGATTTAGCAGTAAGTAGAGCAGGTGCTAGTACACTTTGGGAACTTACAACAAATGGAGTACCAAGTTTTTATATCCCATACCCTTATGCAGCTGGAGATCATCAATATTATAATGCAAAATTTATAGTAGATAATGATTTGGGTTGGTGTGAAAGAGAGGGTGATGAGTTGGCAGATAAATTTTTAGAGATTTTAGATGAGCCATTAGAGAAAAAAAGTAAGGCATTGATGGAGTATGTTAGTTCTGATGTAGCAAAGCAGATGATAGAAGATGTGAAAGATTATATAAATAAAAAGGATTCTAAATGATAAAAGAGTTAGCACAAGATTTAGTAGATTTGATTTTTGACTGGGGGTATTTGGGGATATTTTTACTTATGTGTGTAGAGAGTTCTTTTATACCATTTCCTAGTGAGATAGTTTTAGTTCCAGCTGGTTATTTAGCATCTCAAGGGCAGATGAATATTTTGTTTATTATGACTAGTGCTATTAGTGGTTCATTGGTTGGTGCATTTATAAACTACTACCTTGCACTTCTTCTAGGGAGAAAAATTTTAATTAAATTTGGAAAATACTTCTTTATAAAAGAGAGTACATTAGATAAGCTGGACAACTATTTTGCAAAACATGGGGCAATTTCGACTTTTATAGGGAGACTGATTCCAGGAATCAGACAGCTTATCTCTATCCCTGCTGGAATTACTCGTATGAATTTAGCATTATTTTCAGCTTATACAGCCCTTGGTGCTGGAATCTGGGCATTGATACTTACAATGTTAGGATATTTTATAGGTGAAAATCAAGAGCTACTTCATGATTACTTAAAACAGATAACTATATTAATTATGTTTCTTTTAGTTTTACTAGGTTCTTGGTATGCTTACAGATATAAAAAATTAAGTAAAAAAGAGAGTTAGAATGGATTATATGTTTCATACAGGTTTTTTAGGAACAAGAGCTCCTATATTTATGGATATAGTGACAATTATTGTTGCATTATTACCATTGCTTTTAATTGGAGCTATCTTTTTAGCTCGTGCAAAAAAATATAAGGCTCATGCTATTGCTCAAAGAACTATATTCTTAGTTTCAGTTGTAATTTTAACTTACTTTGAATTTGGTGTTAGGCTTAGTGGTGGTTTTGAGAGTTTTATGCACGGCAGTGGTGTTGAACATAATTATGCTTTTATTGTTTTAGTATTTCATATTGCTATATCAGTTATCACTATTATTATATGGGCGACTACACTATTGATGGCTAAAAAACAGCTTCAATTAAAAAAGCATAAACAAGCAGGACAGGTGACATTTTTGGCAGTTGTGGCAACTTCATTAACAGGCATATGGGTTTATATGCTTATGTTTGTATATTAAAAATAAAGGAAAAAAGATGTTAAAAATAGATGATAAAGCGATAGATTTTTGTTTACCAAATCAAGATGATGTAGAGATATGTCTTAGAGATCTAAAGGGTAAGTGGATAGTTTTATATTTTTATCCAAGAGATAATACAGCTGGATGTACAACAGAAGCTTGTGATTTTACAGATGCAGTTGTTGATTTTAGTGATTTGGATGCGATAGTTTTAGGTGTTAGTGCTGATAGTACAAAAAAACATAGAAACTTTATAGAAAAAAAAGATTTGGGAATTACACTTTTAAGTGATGAATCTACTGATATGTTGCAAGAATATGGTGTGTGGCAATTAAAGAAAAATTATGGAAAAGAATATATGGGAATCGTTAGAACAACTCTAATTATAAATCCAGAGGGTATAGTAAAAGCTGTATGGGAAAAGGTAAGAGTAAAAGAGCATGTAGCTAAAATAAAAGAGGAATTAATAAAACTACAAGCCTAGAATCTGCTATAATCATAAAAACAAATATTAAAAGAGATAATTATGGACAGAATAGAACCAATGACACTATTTGGATATGAAAAATTACAAGTAGAACTAAAGAATTTAAAAGAGATTAAAAGACCTCAAACAGTTAAAGATATAGAAGAAGCACTAGAGCATGGAGATTTAAAAGAGAATGCAGAGTACCATGCTGCAAAAGAGCAACAAAGATTAATTGATGGTCGTCTTATAGAGTTGGCTGAACTTTTAGGTTGTGCTAAAATTATTGACCCTTCAGAATTAGAACACACTAGAATTAGTTTTGGTTCCACAATTGTTTTATGTGATTTAGATACAGATGAAGAGCTTACATATACTATTGTTGGTGGCTGTGAATCTAATCCTAATATGGGTTTAATATCTTTTAATTCACCTTTAGCAAAACAGCTTATTGGAAAAGAGGAGGATGATGAGGTGAAAATCATTCTTCCAAATGCTGTAAAAGAGTATGAGGTTCAAGAGGTTAAATATCAGGAGATAGTTTTTGAATGTCACTAATGTTGGAGTAATTGGAGCAAGTGGATATACAGGTTTAGAACTTGTTAAAATCTTAATTAATCATCCAAATTTTAATCTTCTATATGTAGCAAACTCTAGTGGGAATACAACTCTTGGAGAACTTCACCCATCATTAAACGGTGTGGTAGATATGGAGGTTTTAAAAGCTGATATATCTGAAGCATCTTCATTATGTGAACTTATTTTCTTAGCACTTCCTCATAAAACTGCTATGGCTTATGTAAAGCCACTTATAGAATCTGGAATAAAGGTTGTTGATCTTTCTGCTGATTATAGACTTCCACAAGATATATATGAGGAGTTTTATACTTCACATACTGATTCTAAGAATTTAGAGCATGTTGTATATGGACTTCCTGAAATGTTTAGAGAGCAACTAAAATCTGCAACATTAGTTGCAAATCCTGGGTGTTTTCCAACATCAGCGATTCTAGGACTTTTACCGTTTATGGAAAAAAGAGTTGCAAACACACCAATTATTGTAGATGCAAAAACTGGAGTTAGTGGAGCTGGAAAAAAACTTAGTGAAGTTACTCATTTTGTAAATGTAAATGATAATCTTTTTGCTTACAACCCACTAATGCATAGACATGCACCTGAGATTGCTCAAAAAATAGGTGTAGATTTTGATGAAGTGAATTTTGTTCCACATCTAGTTCCTGTAACTCGTGGGATGTTGTCATCTATATATATACAAACAAATGGTGAGTTTGATGCTTTTGAGATTCTTAAGCATTTTTATAAAGATTCCCCTTTTGTTAGAATCTCTAAAAATCCAGTAGATATGAAAAATGTAGCTGGAACTAACTTTTGTGATATTTATGTTAAACAAAAGGGCAATATACTTTTTATCTCTAGTGCAATAGATAATCTTATGAGGGGTGCATCTTCTCAAGCAGTTGTTAATGCTAATCTTATGATGGGGCTTAATGAGAGTACAGGGATTCCAAATATAGCTTATGTACCATAGTGATATAGAACTAAAGAATGGTGCATTTGTAGTAGCAGATGCACATTTTTCACTTCAACGACCACAACTTCAAAATTTTATAAAAGATATACACTCCAATAAACTTCAACCAACGCAACTTATCCTTATGGGAGATATTTTTGATGCTTTATTTGGTGAAATTAAACTTAGTATAGAAATAAATAAGGAGATAATCTCTTTAATCAATGATATATCTAACAAAATAGAGGTTATCTATTTAGAGGGGAATCACGATTTTAATTTAAAAACTATTTTTCCAAATGTTAAAGTATTTAGAATTTTTGAGCAACCAATTATATGTAAGTATAATGATAAAAAAATAGCTTTAGCTCATGGTGATTTTGATGGTGTCTTAAGTTATAAAATATATACTAAAATTGTAAGAAATAGATTTGTACTTAAATTTTTAAAACTGTTTGATAAAGCTCTTTTAAATAAATTAGATAATTATTTGGATAAAAAGAATGATTGTAAAGATTTTATAGGTTTTAAAGATTTTATATCAAAAAGATGTTTATATAAATATAACTGTGATTACTTTATAGAGGGTCATTATCATCAAAATAAAACAATAAATTATGATAAATTTACCTATATAAATATTGGTGCTTTTGCTTGCAATCAAAGATATTTTATTGTAAACTCTTCAAAAGATAAAGAATTGTTAAGAGAAAAATTATTCTATAAGGGTAGTGAAGATGGATGATAGCTCACTAAAAGTTGGCTCTAATGAGATGGAGCTTGTTGATTTTCGTATATTCAAGCAAGAAGCTAATAGGGTATATGAGGGTATATATGGTCTAAATGTTTCAAAGGTTCGTGAAATTATTCGTCTACCAAGGTTAACTGCACTGCCAGGTACACCTGACTATATAGAGGGAATTTTCGATTTAAGAGGTATAGTTATCCCAGTTGTTAATTTAGCTAATTGGATGGGTATTGCTGAACCAGAAGGGGTTGAAAAAAACCGAAGAGTTATAATTACAGAGTTTAATAATGTTGTTATTGGTTTTATCGTTCATGAAGCAAAAAGGATTAGAAGAATTAATTGGAATGACATAGAACCATCAACTTTTGTTAGTGGCTCAGGTTCATTAGATGGTTCTAAGATAACAGGTGTGACTAAAATAGAGAATGATAGTGTTCTTTTAATTCTTGACTTAGAGAGTGTAGTTGAAGAGTTAGGGTTATATGAACCAGAATTAGATGAGATTGGTGATCATATCGAAACTTTTACAGGTATTGCACTTGCAGTTGATGACAGCTCTACTGCTAGAAAGATAGTAAAAGAAGCATTACATAAGATGGGATTTAAAGTTGTTGAAGCGACGGATGGTCAAGATGCATTAGAAAAGCTAGAAAACCTTTATGAAACTTACCAGAGTGATTTATCATCCCATTTAAGGGTAATTATTTCTGATGTAGAGATGCCAAGAATGGATGGTTTTCATTTTGCTGATAAAGTTAAAAAAGATGATAGATTTAAAAATATTCCTATTGTATTTAATTCATCTATAAGTGATCATTTTAGTGAAGGTAGAGGGAAAGAAGCAGGGGCTGATGGATATTTAGTTAAATTTGATGGAAGTTTATTTTATGAAGAGATATCAAGAATCGTAAGTGAAAATAGTAAGCAGGGAGTGTAAAAATGGATGAATTTCAAGAAATATTACAAGATTTTTTAATTGAATCTTTTGAACTTATAGAGCAATTGGATCATGATTTAGTTGAGTTGGAATCTACACCTGAAGATTTAGAGTTATTAAATGGAATTTTCCGTGTTGCACATACTGTTAAGGGTGCTTCATCATTTTTAAATTTTGATGTTTTAACACACTTGACACATCATATGGAAGATGTGCTAAATAAAGCTAGGCATGGTGATTTGCTTATTACACCTGATGTTATGGATGTTATTTTAGAATCTGTTGATTTAATGAAAGCACTTTTAGAAACTATTCGTGATACTAGTGCAGATTCTGGAATTGATGTAGCTGATTGTGTAGCAAAATTAGATAAGTGTAGTGGTGGAGATGGTAAAGTTGATACTCCTGTCGTAGTTGAGACTCCAGTTGTTAAAGAGGTATCAGAGGTTGTAGAAGTTGAAGCAGAAGATGAAGATGAGTTAGATTATGATAGTATGGATGCTGATGAGATTGAAGCAGAGATAGAGAGACTATTAAATACTCGTCAAGAGGAAGATAAGGCAAAAAGAGCAGCTAAAATAGCATCTGGTGAAGCTGTTCCAAGTGCTCCATCAGTGATAGATGAAACACCAAAAGAGGAATCAAAGCCACAAGAAACACCAAAAGAGGAGCCAAAACCAACTCCTACTCAAGCTCCTGTACCAGTTAAGCCAACTTCAGCACCAAGCAAAGATACAAAAGATGATGCGAAAGCTGCAGCACCTGTAAAAAAAGCTCCAGCACCAGTTGAGCAAACAATTCGTGTTGATGTAAAAAGACTGGATCATTTAATGAATCTTATTGGTGAGCTTGTTCTTGCTAAAAATAGACTTATTAAAATAAATGATGATGTTGAAGAGAGATATGAGGGTGAAGAGTTTTTAGAGGAGCTAAATCAAGTAGTTTCTATTGTTTCTCTTGTTACAACTGATCTTCAAATCGCTGTAATGAAAACAAGAATGTTACCAATTGGAAAAGTTTTCAATAAATTTCCTAGAATGATTCGTGATTTAACTCGTGAACTAAATAAGCAGATAGAACTAGAAATTTCTGGTGAAGACACAGAGCTTGATAAATCGATAGTTGAAGTTATTGGTGATCCTTTAGTTCATATTATCCGTAACTCTTGTGATCATGGTATTGAGATGCCAGCTGATCGTGTTGCTGCTGGTAAAGAGGAGATGGGAACTATTAAGCTAAAAGCGTATAATGAAGGAAATGCTATTGTTATTCAGATTGATGATGATGGTAAGGGTCTTGATGCTGATATGCTTAAAAATAAATCATTAGAAAAAGGGATTATAACAGAAAAAGAAGCCGATTCTATGAGCGATAAAGAGGCTTTTACTCTTATCTTTAAACCAGGTTTTTCAACAGCTGCACAGGTAACAAATGTATCTGGTCGTGGTGTTGGTATGGATGTTGTAAAAACAAATATTGAAAAATTAAATGGTATTATTGATATTGAGAGTGAAATTGGTGTTGGAACTTCATTAAAATTAAAGATTCCATTAACACTTGCAATTATTCAAGCACTTCTTGTTGGGGTTCAAGAGGAACATTATGCTATCCCATTAGCTTCTGTTCTAGAGACAGTTAGAATCTCTCAAGATGAGATATATACAGTTGAGAATCGTTCTGTTATGAGACTTAGAGATGAAGTTTTATCTTTAGTTCATATAGGTGATATTTTTGAAGTTGAAAGAATCTTAGATTCTAGTGAACATGCTTATGTAGTTGTTTTAGGATTAGGTTCAAGTAAACTTGGTTTAATAGTAGATACTCTTATTGGTCAAGAGGAGATTGTAATTAAATCCCTTGGTGAATATTTAAAAGGTATAGAGGGAATTGCTGGGGCTACTATTAGAGGTGATGGTGGTGTTACATTAATTGTTGATGTGGCAGCTCTTATGCAGATGGCAAGAGGTGTAAAAGCTTCAGTTGTAAATGAAGTAAATAATAGTGCAAAGCTTACTAATGAAAAATCAAAAGCTAGTGATTACAAAGTGATGATAGTTGATGATTCTAAAACAGATAGAATGATAATGAGAAAAGCATTAGAGCCATTAGGTATAACACTTGTAGAAGCAAATGATGGGCAAGAAGCACTAAATACTCTAAAATCTGGTGAACATAATTTTGATGCGATGCTTATAGATATTGAGATGCCAAGAATGGATGGTTATTCACTTGCTGGTGAGATTAAAAAATATAATAAATATAAAAATCTTCCACTAATTGCTGTTACATCTCGTACTGGTAAGGCTGATAGAATGAGAGGTGTTGAATCTGGAATGGTTGAATACATAACTAAGCCATATTCTGCTGACTACCTATCTAGTGTAGTTCAGAGAAATGTTAATTTTAAATCGGAGTTTTTATAATGAGTGATAAATTAAAACAGATTATTAATAAACAAAATCAGAAAGCTACTGAAGAGGTTGATCACTCTGATGAAATTGTTCAATTAGTTGGATTTATTATTGGAGAGGAGGAGTATGCTGTTCCAATTTTAAGTATTCAAGAGATTATTAAACCTATTGGTTGGACAAGAGTTCCTCAAACTCCACAATATATACTTGGTGTATTTAACCTTCGTGGATCAGTAATACCTCTTATAGATCTTCGTGTTAAATTTGGTTTAAGTGCTAAGAATCATAATGAAGAGACAAGATTTTTTGTACTTAAACAGGGTGATGAAGTTGCTGGTTTTGTTATAGATAGATTAACAATGGCGATTAGAATTAACAAGGGTGATATAGGTCCAGCACCTGATACAATAGATTCAGATGATAGTATGATAGAGGGTGTTGGCAAGCAAGAGGGAAGAATCCTAACTATACTAAAAGTGAATAAACTTTTAGAAAGAGATTTTTAGATTTTAGATGCCTAAAGAGATACTATCTATAAAAAAAGAAGATTCTAACATCTATCTTGAGTTTGTTGGAGAATTAAATCTATATAAAATTACAATATGTGAGAATCAGTTAAATAAAACTGATTTTTCACAGATAAAAAAAATATATATAGATTTGGGAAAATTATCTTTTATAGATACTGCTGGTGCATTGTTTATAAACTCTTTGCAAAAAGATTTTAGTTCGCTTGAGGTGATACTAAATTATAGTAATTTAACCAAAGATATTCTTGACACACTACAATTAGTAAAATTAAAAAAAGAAGATTCTGAGGTTTTAAAACAAAAATCTAATGGGATATTTGTCTCAACTGGTAAGTCAGTTTATTTATCATTTCTTGATTTTTTATCTTTTATTTTATTTTTAAAAGAGGTTGGATTAGCAAAACTAAACTATCTCAAATCATTTAAAAATATTAGAATTAAAGAGATTATGTTTGAGATAAATGAGAGTGGAATAAAAGCTCTTGGAATCATATCTGTAACAAGTTTTTTAATAGGGCTAGTAGTAGCTTACCAATCAGCATTTCAACTAAAGATATATGGTGCAAATATATTTGTAGTGGATATGCTTGGAATCTCTATGCTTCGTGAATTAGCTCCTTTAATCACTGCTATTGTAATAGCTGGTAGGAGTGGATCTGCTTTTACAGCACAAATAGGTGCGATGAAAATAACAGAAGAGTTGGATGCTATGAGAACTATGGGATTTGACCCATATGCTTTTTTAGTTTTACCTCGTATTATCGCTTTAATGTTGGTGATGCCTATTTTAATATTTGTATCAGATATGATGGGAATTATTGGTGGTATGATAGTCGCAAATATGGACTTGGATATATCAGCAACACTTTTTTTAGATAGATTTAGCACAGCAGTAGATATTAAACATTTTTATATTGGTATATTTAAGGGTCCATTTTTTGCTTTTTTAATTTCTACTATCGGCATATATAGAGGATTAAAAGTAAAAAATGATACGCAGAGTATAGGTTTTAATACAACTAAAAGTGTGGTTGAAGCAATTTTTGCAGTTATAGTTTGTGATGCGATTTTCTCTATAATTTTTACACATATGGGGATATAATGAAACCTATAATAACAGTAAGGGATGTAAAAACTATTTTTGATGAGAGAGTAGTTCATGATGGTTTAAATCTTACAATTAATCAGGGTGAAATTTATGGTTTACTTGGTCCAAGTGGATGTGGTAAAACTACTTTACTTCGTGAGATGGTTATGCTTCAAGAGTATCATGGTGGAGATATAGAGATTTTAGGAAATAATTTAAGTAATATATCTTATGAAAATTCACAAAAATTAAAAAGAGAGTGGGGTGTTTTATTTCAAGCTGGAGCATTATTTTCATCTTTAACAATCGCTCAAAATATAGCACTTCCACTTATAGAGTATAGTGACTTATCTGAAAAAATGATAGATGAAATTGTAGAGTTTAAAATAAATCTCGTAGGTTTAAAATCTGGTGATGCAGATCTTTATCCATCACAACTAAGTGGTGGTATGAAAAAGAAATCAGCACTTGCTCGTTCTTTAGCTATGGATCCAAAACTACTTTTTTTAGATGAACCAACTAGTGGACTTGATCCAATCTCTGCAAGAGATTTTGATACGCTTATATTAAAACTTCGTTCACTTTTAAACTTAACAATAGTTATGGTTTCACACGATTTAAAATCGATTTATGATACTTTAGATAGAGTTGCTATTATTGATCATAAGGTTATAGCATATGAGGGAAGTGTAGATAATATTAACTCTATAAAGAGTGATTTTAAACATATATTTATTAAGGCTGAGAATGAATAATAGAGTAAATTATGGTTTAGTTGGATTTATAGTTTTTGTAGGTATTGCAATGATGATAGCTTTTGTATACTGGCTACTAAAACCAACATCAAATCAAGAGATAAAAATATATAGTATATGTTTTGATGAATCTGTTCTCGGATTAAATGTCGATGCACCTGTTAAGTACAGGGGTTTAAGTGTAGGGAAAGTACATAAGATTCGTATTAATCCAAATAATGAAGAGCAGGTAGAGGTATTAATAACTATTTTAAAAACAACACCAGTTAAAGATAATACTGTTGCAAAATTAACAGCACAAGGTATTACTGGGCTAAGTTATATAAATCTTAGTGTAATTAAAGCTGATAAAATTAAACCATTTGTTTATGAGAGTAAAGAGTATCCATCTATACATACAGAGCCATCATTTTTAGAAAACATAGAATCATCTATTGGCAGTGTGTCAACAGGTTTGAATAATACACTTGAGATGACACAAAAATTATTAAATGATGAAAATCAAGAACAGGTAAAATTATTACTACAAAGAACAGCTAGTGTTATGGGTAAGATAGAAAAAATGTTAGATGATAAAACTGTAAATCATTTTCAAGCAAGTGCAGAAAATATTGATAATTTTACTGATAAGCTTAATAAATTAACACCTAATGTAGATAAATTTATAAATAAAAGTGTAGAGTGGGAAGATAAAATTTCTACATCTTTTGAATCTATAATGAATAGTTATTTAGGGATTAGAGGTTCAATGGATGAGATAAAAAGAGCTATATCTAGTGGTGAATTTAATATAAAAGATATATCTAGTAATGTTATACCTACTATAAATACTACTCTTATTCAGATGCAAGAGTTGATGATAAAAGTAGATGCTACATTAGAACATCATAATAGAAGTCCAAGTGATATTTTATTTAAACAAGAAGAGATTAAAAAAGGTCCGGGGGAATAGTGATGATAAAGATAATATTTTTTGCTTTAGTGCTTTTTATATTTGCAGGGTGTAGTTTAAAATATCCATTTGTTACAGAGTATAGAGTTCATTCAGATATGAAGCATATAAAGGGGATAAATGGATCATGTAAAGATAAGTCTATTAAAATATCTCATGCTTTTAGTTCAAATGCCTTGATGTCAAATGATATGAGATATGTTTTAGATAAAACTAAAGAGTTTTCATATACAGAATCTCAATGGTCAATCTCACCAAGTAATGCAATAAGCTATGAACTTCTAAGAATATTAAGAGATTCTAAGATATTTAAAAATGCTTTAATATCTAAATCTAGAAGTAATAGTGATTTGATATTAGAAACAAATATTGAAGAATTTGTTCAACATTTTATTGATAAAGAAACTAAATCTTATGCAGATGTAGTGATAAGTTTAACTCTAATAGATGCTAAAAATAATAAGGTTATCTCAACAAATACTTTTAGTTCACAAATAGATGCAAAAACATTAGATGCAAATGGTGGTGTAGAAGCTTTAAATAATGCTCTAAGTGAAGTATTATTACAATCAAGCATATGGATTAAAAAGGTGTGTAATTGATACTAGAGAGTGAATATAAACAAAGAAGAGAGATTTTAGCAAGTAAGTTATCTAAAAATAGTGTAGCAGTTATATATAGTGCAGAGTATAAGATTCGCTCAAATGATACAGAATTTCCATATAGACAAAATAGTAATTTTTATTATCTAACTGGTTTTAAAGAGGATAACTCTTGTTTAGTTATTATTAAAAAGAGGAAAAAAACTAAAACTATTTTATTTATTCAAAAAAAAGACCCTAAACTTGAGTTATGGAATGGGGCTAGATTAGGTAAAGTTGAAGCAAAAAAAAGATTTTTGGTTGATAAAATTTGTTTTATAGAAACTTTTTCTAAAAAAATAGAGGAGTTGTTGGAATCTTCATTAAATTTATATTTTGATTTTAAATTAGATTATTCAAAAATAAAAATAATTAAAAAATACTCTAAAAAAATTGCTACATATAAAAATATAGCCTTAGATATAGAGATGATGAGATTAATAAAATCAGATTCTGAGATAGATTTAATTGAAAAAGCTATAAGCATAACAAAAAAAGCACATCATTTAGTGATGAAATCAAAAAAGATAGATAAAAACGAGTATCAATTACAAGCAGAAATAGAGTATATTTTTAAAAAGAATGGAGCATATAGTGATGCTTATACATCTATTGTAGCTAGTGGTAACTCTGCCAATACTTTACATTATATAGATAATGATAAAGAGTTTAAAGACGATGATTTGATACTTATTGATGCTGGTTGTGAGTATAATTATTATGCTAGTGATATAACTAGAACAATACCAGTTAATGGTAAGTTCAGTGATGCTCAAAAAGAGCTTTATAATATGGTTTTAGATGTTCAATTAAAGATTATAAATATGATTAAGCCTAATATTAAACGGAGTGATTTGCAAACTAAATCAGAAGAATTATTATGTAAGGGGATGATAGATTTAGGTATTTTAAAAGGTGAATGTAAACAGCTTTTAAAAGATAAAAAACATAAAAAATATTATCCACATGGGATAGGGCATTGGATGGGCATAGATGTTCATGATGAGAATCCTTATAAGTATAAAAATGGAGATGAGATTCCTCTTCAAAAAGGGATGGTTTTAACAATAGAACCTGGAATATATTGTAATAAAAATGATAAAACTATACCTAAAAAATATCGTGGAATTGGGATTAGAATTGAAGATGATATATTGATAAATGAAGATTCTTATATAAATTTATCTAAGGGGATAGTCAAAAGTGTTAAAGAGATAGAAAAACTATCTCTTTAACATAAACTAGTTGTAGCTATAACTCCAGCCAGTTAGTTTTTCATTTTTTGCTTCAAAAAAGTTTTCAGAATCTGCTAAAAAATCCATAACATGCATCACAGCATAAGGGATACTTTTTTGGTCTTCTGGTTTTACAAGAAGTAAAGGCATAGGAGTATCTTGCTGACTCATAGAAAATCCAACAGGCATTAGCTGACTCATAACTTCGATAGGGTTAGTAATCTTATTTTCATCAAGAAATTTATCTAAAATAGCATCTTTAATATCTTGAGAAAATTTATCTTCAGTATTTAAAAAGATAGTAAAGTGGATAGGATTATTTTTAAAATGTGATGGAGCTGGTGCAGCTAATATTATATATTCCACATTTGCCAGATGTTTTTTTATCTCATCTGGCTCAAAATACTTATCTGTTACAATAGCATTGGCTACTTTCATTTATACTTTATCTTCTTCTACAATAGGAGTTACTTTTTGACCAGTTTCCTCTTCTATCTCAGTTCTATGCTCAGCCATTTTTACACGAATCTCATCCATAGCTTGTTCTGGTACATCACCATCTTTTAGCCATTTGACTTCATCAATATTTCCACCGTAATCATCACCAAACTCTTGAACTTTTTTAGAAAATTCTTCTAAATCTTTACAGTTTGTTAATCTTCCATCAGTCATATCTTGAAGTTCTATATACCACATCAAATCATCCATCTTGATTCTTGCTTCAAATACTACTGCCATCTTTTACTCTTCTCTCTGTTTTGCTGAATCAAACTCTTTTGTAAAGGCAAGTAAATCTTCTCTTTTTTTCAAGTCACCATTGTAGCCAACTCTATCAATATTTACTTTTTGAGCATCAGCTTGTAGTATTTTAGGTACAGCATCACGATTGTTAATCACTTCCATATGCTCATCTAATTCATCTTCACTGTAAGCCATTTGCATATCAGCAGATATAACATGAGGGATAGCTTCAACAACTCTAAGTTTCTCTAACTCTTCACCAACACCTTTACCTTCAATTGTGATAATAACTCTACCTTTCTCATCATGTAGATGATAATCACATACTTCACAATCTTTTAAGCTTTGTGCAACTTCTTCAACATATTTTGGTAAACATTGAACTACTATACTTGATACATTCATAAAATTTTCCTTTTATTCGTAAATTACTTTTCTTATATTTTCGTTACTTTTTTCTCTCATTTGATCATATAATTTTTGAGATTCTAGTTTGTCTTCGTAAGAGATAGGTGTTCTTAGTGATTTATACTCAACTAACTCACCATCTTTATAAACACCAGATATTATGGCATAAACCCAGTAAAAACCCTTATCTTTTCTTAGATTTTTAACAAAACCTTTCCACTGTTTTTCATTTTTTAGGGTTTCCCATAAATCGCTAAAGGCAACCTTTGGCATATCTGGATGCCTAACAATATTATGTGATTTTCCTATTAATTCATCTTCACTATATCCACTAATCTCACAAAATGTTTCATTTGCATATGTTATTAAACCTTGTAAGTTCGTTCTTGATATAATTAACTCATTCTCTGGAACTTCAGTTTCTATAAAAAATTCACTCTCTTTATAAACCATTTTAAACCTTTATTTAATTTTATAATAGTTGATTGTTTTTTCATCAGATGAAACAAAAAACTCATTCTCATTTTTAAACAGTATATTTGTGAGTGTAATTTTATTACCACCAAATACACCTATTGTTGATTTAGTATTTGTTTTAAACAGTGTTACATCATTATTCTCATTACTTGCATAACCTACTATTTTACCACTTGGAGATAAACCGACAGCATATATCATAAATGATGAAATTTTGTAGTAAGCAGAATTGGCATCATATACCACAACTCTTCTATCCTGTCCAGCAGTAGCAATGATACCGTTTTTTGTATCTACTCTAAAAACATTATCAAGATTCTCACCTGAGAGAGTTTTTAGATGTTTACCATCTCTTGTATTTATTATCTGAAGATCTCCACTCTCATCAGCTACTATAACTTTATCTTTTTTTTCAGTAAGTACGAAATCTGAAAATTTTGATAGTGAAGCTTGCACACTCCAATTCTCTTTTTTTGTTCTAATATTATAAGATACAATATCATTACTCAAGAGACCTAAAATAACATTATCTTTATCTAAAAATTTTGCTTTAGCAATATAGAGATGTTTAGAAGTAGGTATAACTAAATTTAGTTTTTTATTTTTATATATATGGATTCTTCTAGCACCACCTTTACCTAGAGATAAAACTAGAATCTCATCTTTTAATTTATCAACAGAGTAAATCTTAGAATCTATCTCATCACCCATAAAATCTTTGATTTTAGTTACAGATATTTTTTCTATAATTTTTTTGCTTTTTATATCAAAAATATCTATACAACTAGCAGATGTTGCAGCATAAAGTTTGTCTTCATCTATTATCATATCGATAACAGCTCCATCAGCTATATATTGATCGGTTGGCTTTTGAATAGTAGTTGCAAATAATGTTATATTAAACAGGATTATTGCTAGTAATAATTTCATCTTTTTCCTTTTCTTTTGTTTTTATTTCTATCGCAAGAGTAGGACATCTACTAATGCAAAACCCACATGAAGTACATTTTTCCATATTTATAGTTGGCATAAACATAGCTTTAAACTCTATGGCATCCTCAAAACATGGGTCTTTACAGGAGAAGCACATAATACCTTTCCAACTCATACAGTTTGATTTATTTATAATGATATCTAAACCAAGTAACTGTTTATCTTCTATATTGAGAACATCTGACTTACAAGCAATTGCACAATCATCGCAATATGTACATCCACTCGAATTTAAGTCAATTTTAGGGGTTTTATCTTCAGATATAATAATTATATGCTCTTGACAAGAAGTGGCACATAAACCGTCACAGTTTTGACACTCTCTACCAAAGGCATCTATATCATTATAATAAGGTGGTCTTGTTATAGGTAAAGTTTTTTCTCTCTTTTCACCCTTGATGGATGAAGAGAGAAAGCTAAAAAGCTCTCTTCTCTGCATATACTACTTACTACTTTCGAAAGTATTGATACCTTCCATTAGTTTAGTACCATTCCAACTTGATTGTGAAGCACCATTCTTTTTAGTATAATCTGCTTCAAAGTTATTTTCAACATTCAATGCACCCTTAGTTTGAGGAGCATG
This sequence comes from Sulfurimonas sp., assembly GCA_027064515.1. Classification (GTDB taxonomy): domain Bacteria; phylum Campylobacterota; class Campylobacteria; order Campylobacterales; family Sulfurimonadaceae; genus Sulfurimonas. The sequence continues at coordinate 29,785 of JAMOPL010000066.1, forward strand.
ACATTGAGAACAGTTGAATCTAGCACCAACAAGTTTATCTTGTTTTTGAATAGATACATGTGCTAACTTTTCACTTGAAGTATTTTCACCTTTAATAGCATAAGAGCTAGTTGGTCTAAAGTTTGTGAAGTGTGATGATGGAATTGGAGTTGCACCTATACCACCCTCAGCAGCAGCCTTTGGCATATGACAGCTTAAACATTGATTATCACCAATTTTAATAGGTAATAAGCCAGTTGTGTCATGTGGTATCATTGGTGGAGCATCTTGGAATGCTCTTTTTATTTTGAAACCACTTCCTGTATAACCATCATTATAGTTAGTTTTAACTGGAACTAAATTTTCATCATATAATGTTTTCTTTCTTAAACCTAAAGAATTTTCATTAATTGTAGGTTTAATCACCTGCTTTTTTACTGGAGCAGTAGCTTCAGATTTTGCACTTTCACTACATCCAACAAATAGTAGTGTAGCAGTAGCTAAACCAATTGTTATTTTACTAATTATTTTCATTTCACTCTCCCGTTTTCTTTTTCTTTGCCATATTTCTTATAGAAAATTCTAAGGCATCATCATCACATACTTCGATACATCTAGCACAGTTTGTACATTCACCAGAAAGTACAGGTAGGCTCTCTTTACCTATCATATGTAATACTTGATTCTCAGGGCAAACATTTTTACATTTCATACATAAAGTACAGTTTTCTTCATTATGCTGTACTCTAATAAGACTAAATTTTCCTAAAAGTGAATAAAATCCACCTAGTGGGCAGATATGTCCACACCATCCATTTTTTAGTACAAATAGGTCAAAAAGAAAAATTATAACCATTACTGACCAACCAAATCCTAAACCAAACACAATTCCTCTATGAACCATAGATATAGGAGATACAAACTCAAATGCAGCTACACCTAGCAAATATGATAAAATTAAACTAAGTGCTAAAACCCAGTATCGTATATTACGAGAGGCTGGTTGTTTAACACCTTTGATTTTATCCATACCTATTTTTCTTCTTGTAAAATTAGCTAAATCTGTAACCATATTGATGGGACAAACCCAACTACAAAAGGCACGACCACCAATCAAAAGATAGAAAACAGTTGCAACTGCTACACCAATAAGAAGGTCGGTAGCCATAGCTGCACCAGCAAATAACATTTGCAAAGCAGCATAAGGATCACTCATTGGGATAACATTGAAAATTTTAGATGAACTAAGATTGCCCATAAGCATAGTCCATCCCCAAGCATTAGCACCAAAATAAAGAACTAAAATACTAATTTGAGTGAATCTTCTTAAAATAAGATATCTGTAATTATTCCATAGCTTTGCCATTAGTATAAATCCTCCAGATTATTATTTAAAGAGTCAATTGCACTCTCTTTACTTAATTCAGTGGTTGTTTTAATCTCTTTAGCATTTTCTAAACGCTTTTCATCATTTTTATCCCAACCCTTAATATAGTAATCACCAGCTTTACCAGTTGCCGTTTCACGAGGAAGGACAAATATAGCAGGTTTTTCAGTTACACAAGCATGTTCACATAAACCACATCCAGTACAAGCATCAGCATGTATAACGGGTCTTAGAAAAGCATGTTTACCAGTTCTTTCATTTTTTATATACTCAACTGTTATAGCACTTCCAAGAATTGGACAAGCTCTATAACAAGCATCACATTGGATACCCCAAAATGCGATACAACTTTCTTTATCAATTATAGCCAATCCCATATCAGCGATGTTTATATCTAATTTATCGTCAGTTGTTACACTAGACTCATCTAATGCACCAGTAGGACATACTGGTACACAAGGTATATCTGGACACATATAACAAGGAACTTCTCTAGGAACAAAATAAGGTGTTCCTAGAGGTTTGTGATCACCAGGTTTAGCAAGTAGAAGTGTATCGTAAGGACAAGCTTCAACACATAGCCCACATTTGATACAAGTTTTTAAAAAATCATCCTCTTTTATAGCCCCAGGTGGTCTCAGAAGTAATTGTGAAGCCGTAGCCTCATCAATATATGCACTCCATATAAAACCACTTATGGTAGCAAGACCTACGCCTCTAGCCATATTTAAAATAAATTTTCTTCTGTCACTTAACGGTTGTTTATTTTTCATTTTTTTAGGTCTGTTTTCGCTCAAAACGATACTTCCCTTACCTTTAATTTAAATTATGCTTTGTAAATTCTTACAGCACATTTTTTGTAGTCAGTCTGTTTTGACTGAGGACAAGTTGCATCTAAACATACTTTATTGATGAATACTTTTTCATCAAACCATGGAACAAATACAAGTGAACGAGGTGGTCTATTTCTACCACGAGTTTCAACATGTGCTTTTACTCTACCACGACGAGATTCAACCCAACAAAGTTCACCTTGTTTAAGCCCTTTATCTTTCGCTGTTTGTGGATGCATATAACATAATGCTTCTGGTACTGCACGGAAAAGTTCAGGTACACGCATAGTCATAGTTCCAGAGTGCCAGTGTTCAAGTACACGACCTGTACATAACCAAGTATCATAATCTTTATCTGGTACTTCTGGTGGCTCCATATAAGGTCTAGCAAAGATTTTTGCTTTATTTTTAAGAGATTTTTTCTTTTTATCTGTGATTCCCATTAAATTACCTTGAGTTAAGGCTTTTGCAAGAGGACCATAGAATGCATGAGTTGAACCATTACCAGATTTAGCTACTGCTTTAGCTGCATAAGGATCATATTTAGCATTAAATCTCCATTGAGTTTCTTTACCATCAACAACTGGCCATTTAAGTCCACGAACTTTATGATAAGTAGTAAAGTCAGCTAAATCGTGACCATGACCACGACCAAATGAAGCATACTCTTCCCATAGGTATTCATGAACCATAAATCCACAACCTTTAACAACTTTACCATCACCACCAGTTACATTTCTACTATCACCATTACAGTCAGAGTTATCATAACCTTTTTGAGGGAATGAGTTTAAGTCAATTTTATATTGCTTAGCTCTTTCATTTGCATAAAGAATCTCGTACATAGTAGTGTCATCAGTGTAGCCCATTTTGTGTGCAGCATCACGAACATCAGCAAGTTTTTTACCATTTCTTAGTGTGTATGGACCCCATACATCTTTTACAGTAAAGCGTTTTGAAAGTTCCATCCATTGCCATGTGTCACTCATTGCATCACCAACTGGTAAAACTTGTTGTCTCCAGTGTTGAGAACGACGCTCAGCATTACCGTAAGCACCCCATTTTTCATAAATCATTGCAGATGGAAGAACAAGGTCAGATACCATAGCAGAGATACCAGGATAACCATCAGATGTTACAATAAAGTTATCCATCTCTCTTGCAGCTTTAATCCAGTGAGTAGCAGATGCTGAATCTTGGTAAGCATTACAAACATTTACCCATGCAAATTTTACAATACCATCTTCAATATCACGGTGAATTTTCATGATATGTTGGTTACCAACAGGATTTAGAGTTCCGTGTGGAATTTTCCATCCATCTTCAGTATGTTTTCTATGCTTAGGATTCTTAACCATCATATCAGCTGGTAAACGGTGACAGAATGTACCAACTTCACGAGCAGTACCACATGCTGAAGGTTGACCAGTTAGTGAGAATGCTCCAGAACCTGGAAGTGCTTGTTTATTTAACATAAAGTGAACATTGTAAGAAAGTGTATTTACCCATGTACCACGAGTATGTTGATTCATCCCCATTGTCCAGAAAGATACTACTTTTCTACCTTTTTCAATATATAAATCAGCTAAAGTTTGAAGTTTCTTTTTGAACTCTTCAATATCTTCATCTGGATCACCCTTAGATACTTTTGCTACATAATCAAGAGTATATGGATCTAGGAATTTTTTATACTCTTCAAAAGAGATTTCCCAGTGTTTTAAACCAGCAGGTTTATTCACCATTTTATCACCAGCTTTGTAACCATAAGGTTTTAATGCAGGTGCTTCATTTTCAGATACAACATGTACCATCTCATGATTAATAGTTTCCATCTCTGCTGCACTATATTTACCAGCAGAACCATCAGCTCTTACAGGCATAAGAGATTTCTCTCCAGCTCTTCTTAAACCATAACCCATATTTACAGGACTTGCTGCAAAAATGATATTTTTCTTTAAAAAGTCCCAATCAATAGCATCAGGATTATTATAAACGATTTCACGAGCGATGTAGTTCCACATTGCAAGGTCAGAGTTTGGTGTAAAGATGATTTCAATATCAGCTAAATCTGAAGTTCTATGTCTATAAGTTGACATATTGATAACTTTTACACGATCTGGATCAGAAAGTTTTCTATCAGTTACACGAGACCAAAGGATCGGGTGCATCTCTGCCATATTTGAACCCCAAGATACAACAGTATCAGTAAGTTCGATATCATCATAACAACCAGAAGGTTCATCAATACCAAAAGTTTGGTAGAAACCAACAACTGCAGAAGCCATACAATGACGAGCATTAGGATCAATAGCATTTGAACGGAATCCACCTTTCATCATCTTTTGAGCTGCATAACCTTCCATAATTGTATATTGTCCAGATGCAAATACTGCTACACCCTCAGGACCTTTTTCTTTTAATGCTTTACGGATATTAAGTTCCATCTCATCAAAAGCTCTTTCCCAAGTTACAGGAGCAAATTTACCTTTCTTGTCAAAGTTACCATTTGAATCTTGACGAAGTAAAGGTGTAGTAAGTCTATCTGCACCATACATAATCTTAGCATTAAAATAACCTTTAATACAGTTTAGACCACGATTTACTGGGTGAGCTGGATCTCCCTTAACGGCAACAATTTTACCATTTTTTGTAGCCATCATGATACCACAACCAGTACCACAGAAACGACAAGCTGCCTTATCCCATCTCCAACTACCTTCAGCTTCAGTTGCTGCTGCTTCTAACTCTGCTGGTACACTCATACCAACAGCTGCTGCTGCAGATGCTGCTGCTGAACTTTTTAGAAATTCTCTTCTTGAAAGTGACATATTTTCTCCTATTTAATAATGTTTATTGAGAATAGCTAACCATAAGTAAGTTGTTATTCTCAACTTTGTTTAGGTGTCCATTAACAATATTGATAATAACAATTTATTACTTAATACTTATTATAACTATTAAGTATATTAATTAAGAATTGTTTAAATTGTGTATATAGGTAACAAAAATTTAGATAGATTTATTAATAGATTTTTTTAATGATTAACTGATTAACTGATTAATTAGATGTTAATCTAGCAAATAATATACTTAAAATAAAATTTAGAGGTATAAATGAAAATATTTGTGTGGTTTATTGGAATAATAGTGACAATATTAATTTGTATATATGGGTTTTTATTCACATCATTTGGTAATTCAATAGTTCAGCCTATAATTGAAGAGAAGATTCAAGAAGAAATAATGTTAGATACTAAGCTTAAACTATTCGCATTAGATATGAGTAAATTTGAATTAATTTTAGAGATTAGTTCTAATAATACCATACACATAAAAGGAAACTATTCATTAATTAATCAAGCTTTTGATATAGCGTATAGAATTAAATTAAAAAAATTAGAAACTTTTGAATCACTTATAAATACTAAGTTAAAAGGTTCTTTGAATACAGATGGCTCAGTAAGAGGTAATTTAGCATTAATGAGTATTAATGGGAAAAGTGATTTTGCTAATAGTGATACTAAATATAAAATAGTGTTAAAAGATTTTAATCCAATTTCAATTATTGCAGATATAAAAAAAGCAGATTTAAAAACACTTTTATATATGGCTGAACAAAAAAAATATCTAAATGGGAAGATAGATGTAAAGATAAATTTTAAAAATATAATTCTACATAAATTGGATGGAAATTTAATTTTTCAAACTAAGAATGGAAAAATTGATACTGCTTTAATGCAAAAAGATTTTAATATTACTTTACCAAATACAAATTTTAATATGAATCTAAAAGCAGAATTTAAAAATGATAATATAATTTATAACTATATTTTAAATTCAAACCTAGCAAAAATAAACTCTTTAGGTAAGGTTGTAGTAAATCCATTAAAAATATATGTAAAATATGGTATTGATGTAAAAGAGTTAGCACTCTTAAAACCAATCACAAATAGCTCTCTTCGTGGAGTATTTTCTACTGATGGTTTTGTTAAAGGTTCTAGAAATCTTATGTTGATTGATGGTAAATCAGATATAGCACAAAGTAAAACTAATTATAAAATAGAGCTAGTTGACTTTAAGCCTAGAAGTGCAATAGTAAGTATAAAAAAAGCTAAGTTGGAAAAACTTTTATATATGTTAGAGAAACCAAGTTATGCTTCATCTGATTTAGATATTGAACTTAATTTTACATCACTTGAGCCTAAAAATTTAGCAGGTATAGCTGATATAAAATTATCAAATGGTTTGATAAATTTAGAGATTATGAAAAATATTTATGATGTTAAAATTCCTAAAACAAAATTTAATTCTAATACACATATTGATTTAAAAGGTGAAAGTATAGACTATATATCACATTTTGATTCTAATTTTGCAAGTTTAAGTTCCAAGGGTAAAATTATTCCTGAGAGTATGGCAATAGATGCGATTTATGGAGTAGATGTAAAGGAGTTGGCAGTGTTGAAGCCAATAACTGGTGCAGATGTTCGAGGTTCTTTTAAATTAGATGGAAAAGTAAAAGGTGATAAAAGTAATTTAGTTGTTGATGGAAAAAGTGATATAGCAGATTCTGATACTATATTTATTTTGAATTTAAAAGAGTTTGAACCTATCTCATTAAAAGCAAGTATGAAAAATTTAAAACTTGCAAAAGTATTATATATGGCTAAACAAGCAAATTTTGCAGATGGAATCTTCTCTTTAAATGTAGATATGAGTGATTTAAGAGAATCTAAATTAAAGGGTGTGGTGATTTCAAGTATTGAAAATGGTTTAGTTGATTCTAGGTATATAACAAAGGCTTATAAGTTTAAAACTAATATGCCAATAACAACTTTTAAATTAAATACAAAAACAAAAATAGATGGTGATATAGCTGATACAAAATTAAATTTAAAATCAACACTTGCAAATTTTGATATAAATAGAGCTAGAATAAACTTGAAAGATAGTTCTATTGATAGTGATTATATAGCAATAGTACCAAACTTAGATAAGCTATTTTTTATAAGTGATAGGCATCTCAAAGGCTCAATGATAGCTAATGGAAAGTTTAATAAAGCAAAAGATTTAGATTTAACAATGCACTCAAAAATAGCAGGTGGAAAGATAAATTTAAAAGTACATAATGATGATTTACATGCTGATTTATACTCTATAAAAACTCTAAATATATCCAAAATTTTAATCTATCCTGAACTATTTAACTCATACTTAAATGGTAATTTAGATTATAATTTAGCAAAAGAGAATGGTATATTTAATGGAACACTAAAAGATGGAAAATTTATAAAAAATCATATTTTAACTTTAGTGCAAAATTATGCAAGGATTGATTTGTATAGAGAAAATTTTAAGGGTAGAGTTAATGCTAAAATTAACAAAGAGAAGATTCTATCTTCATTATATTTAAAATCAAATAGTTCTTCAATAACCACTAAAAATACTAAACTAAATACTAAAACTAAAAAGATAAAATCTAAAATAGATATCAATGCTAATAATAATCATTTAACTCTTAAATTAACTGGTGATATAGAAGAACCAAAGATAGAGATTGATGCTCAAAAACTCATAGAAGATGAGATAAAAAAAGAGGTAAATAAAAAACTTGGAAATTTTTTAAAGGGGCTTTTTTAGAGTTTATTCAAAACTGACATCACTCAGAGTTAAACAAAAAATGACTTTTTTATTACTTGATTCTAGTATTTGAATAGCTTGTGAAAGAGTTGAACCAGTTGTAATAATATCATCAACTAAAATTATATGATTATTATCAAACTCATTTAGTTTAAAATCTCTAGGGTTTAGAATTCTAAATTCCTTAGTTTTCCCAGCATAAGAGATTCTATTTTTTGCTCTTAATTTATTATAAAGTGGTTTTATATTTTTACTTTTTAATGAGTTGTTTAAAATTGCTGTATGAGAATATCCATTTTCTATATGGTCATCGATACCAATGGATACAATCTTTTCATCTATATCAAACTCTTTTGCAAATTTAGTAAAACTTAGTTTTGCTAGAATCTTATATATGTAGAATCCTAAATCGGTATGTTTAGTATGAAGTAACTCTTTTATCTCATTATATTTGTAAAATGAGATAACTTCAATATTATTTAGAATCTTTCGTTTATATATTTTAGGGGTTAAATAGAGTTCTTGACAAGTGGGGCAGATGTGTAAGAGTGAAAAACTCTCACACAATAAACATTTCATAATAGAATCTTTGTTAGTCCATTTTAAGAACTGACATAAATGCCTCTTGAGGAAGTTGTACTTTCCCGATAGACTTCATTCTTTTCTTACCAGCTTTTTGTTTCTCTAGTAGTTTTCTTTTACGAGTAATATCACCACCATAACATTTAGCAGTAACATTTTTACCCATAGATTTAACAGTTTCTCTTGCGATAATCTGAGAACCTAAAGATGCTTGAACAGCTACCTCAAAAAGTTGTCTAGGGATTAACTCTTTCATATTTTTCACAAGAACTCTACCACGAGGAAGTGCTTGATTACGAGGAACAACGATACTTAGTGCATCAACTGCCTCACCAGCTACCTTAATATCAAGTTTAACTAAGTCACCCACTTTAAAATCGATAGGCTCATAATCAAATGAAGCATAACCTTTTGAGATAGATTTTAGAGTGTCATAAAAATCCATAACAATCTCATTCATTGGAATTTCATACTCAAGCATAACTCTATCTTCATTAAGATATGTCATTTTTGTTTGAGTTCCTCTTTTGCTTATTAAAAGAGTGATAATATTTCCAAGATATTCAGCAGGAGTAATAACAGTTGCTCTTACATAAGGCTCTTCGATTCTCTCTATCTTTTGAACAGGTGGAAGTTGAGAAGGATTCTGAACCTCTACCATATCACCATTTGTAAGATATACATTATAAACAACAGATGGAGCTGAAGCGATAAGGTCAAGATTAAATTCTCTCTCTAGTCTCTCTTTGATAACTTCCATATGAAGCATACCAAGAAAACCAACACGGAATCCAAATCCTAATGCAACTGATGTTTCAGGTTCATAAGAGAGTGAAGAATCGTTTAAACGAAGTTTATCAAGTGCATCTCTTAAATCTTCAAACTTATCTGTATCTATTGGATAGATTCCAGCAAATACAAATGGTTTTGCAGGTTCGTAAGTTCCAACAGGCTTGGCAGTTGGATTTTTTACATCAGTGATAGTATCACCAACATTGATAACAGCAACCTCTTTAAGACCTAAAACAACGATTCCAATCTCACCACACTCAATAGTTTTAGTTTTGATTTTTTTCATTGGGTGAGGGTACATAAGGTCAAGAATCTGATGCTCTTCACCATTACTCATAAGCTTAATATTTTGACCTTTTTTCACTTGACCATCAAATACACGAACAAGAGCTAATGCACCTAAGTATTGGTCAAACCAAGAATCATAGATGATAGCTTTTGTAGTAGCCTCAGGGTCACCAACAGGTGCAGGAACTCTATCCACGATAGAATCGATTAATTCTCTGATTCCCACACCAGTTTTTGCAGATACTAAACAAGCATCAGTAGCATCGATTCCGATAGATGTTTCTATCTCTTCAGCAACTCTTTCAGGTTCAGCAGCAGGAAGGTCGATTTTGTTGATAACAGGGATAAGTTCAAGGTCATTATCAAGTGCTAAATAAACATTTGCAATAGTTTGAGCCTCAACACCTTGTGCTGCATCAACAATAAGTAAAGCACCATCAGATGAAGCAAGAGATTTACTCACCTCATAAGAGAAATCAACATGACCCGGAGTGTCAATAAGGTTTAAAATATAATGTTCACCATCTTTTACATAGTCAAGTCTAACAGATTGTGCTTTAATCGTGATTCCACGCTCTTGCTCGATCTCCATAGTATCCATCATCTGAGTACCCATCTCACGCTCAGTTACAGAACCACACTCTTGGATGATTCTATCAGCTAAAGTACTTTTACCGTGATCGATATGTGCTATGATAGAGAAGTTTCTAATATTTTTCAAATAAATGCCCTATGTAAAAAGTGAATTAACACTCTCATTATGATAAACACGACGAATCACTTCTGCGAAAAGAGGAGCAACTGTTAATACTTTAATTTTTTTATGTTCTTTTGTTTCTAGTGTGTTTGTAATAATAAGCTCATCAAGCTCACCATTTTCTAGATTTTCATAAGCTTTTCCACTTAGTACTCCATGTGTAGCACATGCCATAACAGAAGTAGCACCTCTATTTTTAAGTGCAGTAGCAGCTTTAACCATAGTTCCAGCAGTATCTACCATATCATCTATCATAATAACATCGTAACCTTCAACATCACCGATGATTCCCATCACTTCAGCTTCATTTGCTTTTTCACGACGCTTATCAACGATAACCATATCAAGCCCCATTCTTTTTGCAAAATATCTAGCTCTTGCAACACCACCAATATCTGGACTAGCTATAATAGGATTTTTAAGATTTTTACTTTTTATATAGTGTTCAAAAGTTACAGAACCATAAAGATTATCAACAGGTATGTCAAAAAAACCTTGAATTTGACCAGCATGTAAGTCGATAGTGATTACTCTATCGATACCAGCAGTTTCATAAAGGTTAGCTACAAGTTTAGCTGTAATAGGCACACGAGGAGCAGCTTTTCTATCTTGTCTTGCATAACCATAATAAGGAACAACAGCAGTAATACTTTGAGCAGATGAACGCTTGAGAGCATCTGTCATAATTAAAAGTTCCATTAAATTATCATTAGATGGAGCACCAGTTGATTGAACGATAAATACATCACGACCACGAACAGATTCAGCAATTTGTACTGAAATTTCACCATCACTAAACTTTTTAGTATCAGCATTAGCCAATGGTACATCTAAAATTTGACAAATCTCTTTTGCAAACTCAACACTAGCAGAACCAGCAAAAACTTTATAACCACGCATGGGATTCCTTTTTGGAAAAATTGATATGTAATATTACAAAAATAGTGCTGTTGGAGTTATTAAACCAAAATATCTTTAGCAACTTGAAATTGATTTGCTGTCATAAGATGAATTTTAGGATGGAACTCTTTTAGTTCATCAAAAAGATTTTTACTAAGTTCAAAGCCAACTTTATACTCTTCATCAGCACCTTTTCCATTTGCAATTCTTAGCTCTTCAATCCATTTTTGGGGTACATTTATACCTGGAACATGAGCAGATAAAAATTGTGCAGTTCTAAGTTTTGTAATTGGGAAGATTCCAAAGATAAGTTCTGCTTCATTATGCTCACTTGAACACTCTTTATTTGCATTTTCTTTTAATTCTAACAGTTGTTTTGCATTTTCTAAATCATAAACTGGTTGAGTGATGATTCCACATGCTCCATGTTTTATCTTTTTTTGCATCTTTTTTTGAAGTGTTTTAGGATTTTTTGCAAAAGAGTTTACAACAGCAAATGGATGTATAGTTTTAGGTTTAGCACCAAGAGGCTTACCACTATAATCTATTCCAGAATTAAAACAAGAGATAATATCAAGTAATAAAGAGCTATCAGATTCAAAAACACCTTTTGCATGTGGTTGGTCAGATATAGTTGCAGGATCTCCTGTTAGGGCTAAGATAGCTCTTATATCGACCTCGTTAGCACCTAGTAAATCAGATTGTAATGCTATTTTATTTCTATCTCTCATACTCATTGTCGCAATTACGGGCTTGTTAAATCTATCTTGAAGCATTTTTGCTCCAAATAGAGAGTTATATTTTAGTTTAGCGAGAGGGTTATCTGTTGTTGAGAATCCATCTACAAGTTTGTCTAAACCTAACTCCTCTATTTTATTTATAATAGGTGTAAACTGTGGAGAGTGGCTAGGTGTTGTTTCTAATGTAATATATGTTTCGTTATGAAGTTTATTTATGAGAGTGTCAAACAAGAAAAATCCTAATAAGTGGGTATAATTTCGTAATTATATCAAAAGGTAAAAAATTTATGTTGAAATTAGCAGTATTTGATTTTGATTCTACATTGATGGATGGGGAAACAATCGATTTTTTTGCAGATGAATTGGGAATCGGTGAAGAGGTAGCGAGAATAACAGAAGAGGCTATGAGTGGAAGACTTGATTTTTTTGAGTCTTTACAACAAAGAGTAGGGTTGTTAGAAGGTCTTGATTTTAGTGTTGTTGAAAAAATAAGTCAGAAATTACCATATATGAATGGTGCTAAAGAGACAATAGCTGAACTTAAAAGCAGAGGTATTAAAGTTATCTGCTTTAGTGGTGGTTTTAGAAGTGCTACTGGTTATGCAAAAGATATATTGGGTTATGATGCAGATTTTTCAAATGTTTTACATGAAAAAGATGGAAAATTAACTGGTTTAGTGGGTGGAGATATGATGTTCTCACACTCAAAAGGTGATATGTTAGTTAGACTTCAAAATATTTTAGGAATCACAGAAGCTGAAACATTGGTATGTGGTGATGGTGCGAATGATTTAAGTATGTTTGCACATGCTGGAACAAGAGTAGCTTTTTGTGCTAGAGAGATTCTAAGAAAAGAAGCAAATATAATCATAGATACAAAAGATTTAACAAAAATCTTAGAAAAAATATAAAGGAATATAATGTTAGAAAATAGTGTTTGGAGACAATACAATGATGAGAATAATTTTAGAGAAAAATTAAGTAAATTTTGTGTGATGGATATAGAAGATATAGCTGATAATGAAAAAGAGTTATATGGTGTACTAAAATCTAAACTTACTAAAAAAGAGTTAAAATTATTTGCAATGGATAGTGCAGGAATCTCTGATGAAGAGTTGTCTAGTGCTTTAGATTTAAATTCGGAAGAGCTTGAAAAGGCAAAGTTTAAACTATATAAAAAGTTTAAACAAGATAAAATTCGTTTATGTTTTAGAGCTTCAAATTTTAATTAGTTAATTTTAAAGTTTCCATAATTTTTATGGAAACAACTACTGTTTCATAATAATTTTAAAAGATACTCTTCTTGATTTATCAAGATTTTCATCTTCTCCGTTTTTAATATTTTTAGAGTAACTGAACCCACTACCCCTAATAATCTTACTTAGTATCTTTTGTGTTTTAGAATCTTGATTTCTAAATATATAGCTTAATGTTGAGTATGAACGATTCATAGAGAGTTTTGAATTTTTAAGGTAACTATTTTGAAAATCTAAATTACCCCATTCACTAGATGTGTGGCCATTTATCTCTAAAGTATCAATTTTATTGTTATATTTGATTAAAATAGGGATGAGTTTTTTAGAAAAACTGTCTAAAAACTCTTTTTGTTTTTTTGTAAGTTTATAATCACCAACATTAAAATACAAAGATTTATCTATAAATTCTAAGTCTAAATCATCTTTTATAAATAGTTTATTATTTTGAATCTCTTTTTTAAAACTATTTTGAATCTCTAAATTTATATCTGATTTTTGTTTCGGTAGTTGTGAGATTGAGGCATCACTATTTAATTTAACTATCCACATATTTGATTCTTGAGAATCTTCACTTGTGTTAATTCCAACTGCAACTGCTTTTGAATTATGAGTTATAGTAACCCCATTAAATTCATCAAAGTTTTTACCACCATAGTGTGCTTGTTTTACAAGATTTAATGAATTATTTAGAATCATTACGAGTGCATCAGTATTTTGTGTATCATTTATAAATCCAGTACCAATAATATTTCCATTGCTAAACTCTTTTATATCTTTTAGTCCACTTGAATAATTTGTAAATATCTCTTTATCAATTAAAATATTTTTATACAGATCAAATTTTATCAATCTTATTTGTTCTTTATTTGTGTCATCTTTTTGTGTAAATGATAGTAGAAAATTGTTATCTTTTAATTTTATCACTTTATATGGTGTAACTTTATTTATATCTTTATAGTGTTTTAACCATAACTTATCTCCATTTTCTGTTAGTCTTGTTAGTGTTAAATCTTTATTATTTTCATTTGTTGTTGTACTAACAATAATAATAGAACCATCAGAAGCTTCAACACCACTTATACCTTGGTCATCATATTGAGTGCCATATTTTCTACTCCATAACTTTTGACCATTCTTGGAGAATCTTGTTACATAAATATCATTTAACCCTAGTCCAGTTTCAAAAATGTTATCGTATGAATATCTAGATGTGATAGATGAGCCTATTGTTAACACACCACCATCTCTAAGAGAGATTAAATCATTTAATCTATCATAATTTTTTGTTCCAATTGTTCTCGTAAAAATAGTTTGAGCTTCTGAATCTAGTTTAATAATAAGGATAGATCCATCATTCGTATCTCCACCAATAAAGTATCCATTTGATGGTGTTTTTACAACTGAAATTGCTTCACCAAATTGTGAAATATTTATAATTTTATTTAAAGATGTTTTTCCAAACTTATCAATTTTAGTAAGATACATTAATGAACCATGATTAGAAGAGACACTTTTTAAATATGAAAAAGCATCAGTATAAGTTTTTGAATTATTACTCTTGTTGTCATAGTTTCTTGTAAATCCGACAGCACTAATTTTTCTATCATAATCTTCTGTAACATCAAACAAAACATCATTAAATGGTTTTTCTATAATAATAGAAAAATCTTTACTAAAAAGTATAGTAGTAAGTATAAGTAATTGTAAAATATATTTCATTATTTTCTCTTTTAAGCTTGTTTAATATTTGATGTTATAACATATTTATCCCTACCATTATCTTTAGCTTCATAAAGCATATCATCAGCAAGGGTAAGTAGTATTTTATCATCATATAAATTTCTAGCATTACAGCACACAACACCAATAGATATAGTAAGAAAATTATTCACTTTTGAATTTTTATGCTCTATCTTTTTAGATTTTATTGCATTACAAATATTAAGAGCTATTTTTGCACTATTAAATTCGTCTGTTTTAGTGAGTATGATACCAAACTCTTCACCACCTAATCTAAAAACAAAATCACTTGGTCTATGGAGCGTTTCTTTAAGAGTATTCGCTACAATTTTTAGTGCTTCATCCCCTTGCAAATGCCCATAAGTATCGTTGTATTGTTTAAAATAGTCTATATCTAGCATCATAAATGTGATAAAACTATTATCTCTTTTTGCTCTTTTTAACTCTATTGAGTAGATATTATTAAAATAGCGTCTATTGTATAGATTTGTTAAAGAATCTGTATAAGATGCTCTTTCTAAATCTTTATTGGCTTGAGTTAACTTTTCACTTGTATCTTCTAAATCAGTTTGATTTTTATGAATAGTATTAAAAATAGAATAGGAGATAAATAAAACAGTAGATATTATAAAAGATAAACCAATAATAATAGTAAATAATAAGTTATCATAAATATTTAAAAAATGTATTCTTTCATATCTTGCCATTTCTATCTCATAATGTAAAAGTTTTTGTATAACTGAGTTGATGTTAAAAATCTTTTTTTTAAGTTCTTCTAGTGATATATTATTTAATGGAATTTTATTATAATTATTATGTATGGTTTTAATATATTTATTCATATCTTTTATCTCTGTTGAAACATATTCAACATATTCTAATTCATAGTCTCTTTTAAAATGATGTTCATATTTGTACCAAATCGCATCTATATCCTTTAATGAATTATCTATACTATTAGTTGCTTGAAACTTGTTAATTTGTGAGCTTTTAACCTTATATACAGTACTAGTTAAATCATTGCTATATATTTGTAATATCTTATTTAATTCTGTTACAGGGACTAAAGAGCCAAAATATAAAGAATCTAATTTTTTCTTCATATTTGATATATTTATAGTAGTAATAATACTTACTGTAATAAAAGCAGTAGTGATTAATATAAAAAGAAAATATAGTTTATTTTTAAGACTTAGTTCTTCTAAAAATTTCATTAAATAACCTCTGAATTTTTAATAGCATTTTATGTACCATTTGGTAAATTCAACCATTTTAAACTTAAACAAACTTAATTTTGATATAATTTCGTTCTTAATTTTATATTTACAGGAGATTTGATGGAAAGAACACTATCAATAATCAAACCAGATGCAGTAGCTAAAGGTGTTATCGGAAAAATTTTAGACAGATTCGAAAGTAATGGTCTTAAAATAGCAGCAACAAGAAAGATTCAACTATCTCGTATGGATGCAGAAGCATTTTATGCAGTACATGCTGAAAGACCTTTCTTCAATGACTTAGTTGATTTTATGATTAGTGGTCCAGTTGTTGTAACAGTTTTAGAGGGTGAAAATGCTATGCAAATTAACCGTGATTTAATGGGTGCAACTAATCCTAAAGAAGCTGAAGCTGGTACAATCCGTGCAGATTTCGCTGAAAATATAGATGCAAATGCAGTTCACGGAAGTGATTCTGTTGAAAATGCAGCTATTGAAATTGCATTTTTCTTTTCAGAGAGAGAAATCTCTTAAGTATTACTTGTGAAAGTTGTACTTAGAAAGATAAACAAAACACCATTGGATTTTGATATAAAATCTAATGAAATAATTTTTAAAGGTTATTTACAGTATCATTCGGGCAAATTAATCTTGTTAAAAGCAGATTTAAATGGCTCGACTATTACTAATTGTGATAGATGTGGCGAAGAATTTGAGCTACTTGTGGATGAAAAAGTTGAATTTTTTATCTCAGATGGTCTTTATGATGATGAAAATAATCTAGATATAGATGTTGTTGAATCATTTAATTCTTTGGCAGATTTGAATGAACTTTTAAATTCTGAAATGGAACTTATAAAAAGCGATTATCATAGTTGCCAAAAATGTGAAAATTCAGAAGATTAAAAATAAATAAATAAAAACAAAGGAACAAATTATGGCAGTACCTAAAAGAAGAGTCTCTCACTCTCGTTCAGCGAAAAGAAGAACTCACTATAAAATTACTTTAGCTAAACCAGTTAAAGATGCAGATGGAACTTATAGATTACCACACCACATCAACCCAACTACTGGTGAGTATAAATAGTCAATGGTAAAAATTGCTATTGACGCAATGGGTGGGGACTTCGGTCCCGAGCCAATTGTTAAGGGTTGTATTGCCGCACTTAAAAATAAATCATTTGAGCCTATTTTGGTAGGAAAAAAATCAGAAATTTTACCTATGTTACCTAAGCGTTATAGAGATAAGATTTCTATCGTAGAAGCTGATGATGTAATATCTATGAGTGATGCTGCTACTGATGCTGTGAAAAGAAAAGAGAGTACAATTTATAAAGCAGTAGATTTAGTAAAAAATGGTGAAGCTGACGGTGTAGTATCGGCTGGACATAGTGGTGCTACCATGACTCTTGCTACTTTAAGGCTAGGTAGGTTAAAAGGGATTTCTCGTCCTGCTCTTATCACTTTTATGCCAACCCTCAAAGGTCGTCGCTCAATTATTTTAGATGTTGGTGCTAATGTTGATTGTAAGCCTGAACATTTAGTACAGTTTGCTTTGATGGGTGGATGTTATGCCGAGTCTGTTATGGGTATCCAAAACCCTAGAATTGGTCTTTTGGCGAATGGTGAAGAAGATTCCAAAGGTAATGAAGTAACAAAAGCAGCACATAAGCTACTAAAAGATTCTGATGGCTTTATCGGTAATGTTGAGGGTGGAGATATCTTTAATGGGTCTTGCGATGTTATTACATGTGATGGTTTTATAGGAAACTTAGTTCTTAAAACTACCGAGGGTGTTGCCTCAACTATTAGTGCATTAATTAAAGATTATATTCGTAAATCACCAATTGCGATTACTGGTGCACTTTTAATGAGAAAAGTTTTTAAACTTCTTAAAAAAGAGATAGATTATGCTGAAGTTGGTGGAGCTCCACTTATTGGTATAAAAGGTTGTGCTATTGTTAGTCATGGTAAAAGTAATGCAAAAGCGATGGAAAATGCAATCTATCAAGCTATCGCTTATGTTGATACTGGTGTAAATGAACATATATTAAAAAAACTACAAAAGTATAATTTAAAGGAAAATTAATGGCTTATGCTGCATTTCGCTCAATTGGTGCTTACGCTCCAAGTAAAATATTAAGTAATGAAGATCTTTCAAAAATGGTTGATACAACTGACGAATGGATTACAAAAAGAACTGGTATAAAAGAGCGTCATATTGCAGCTGAAAATGAAACAACAAGTGATATGGGTGTTGAAGCAGCAAAATTAGCGATAGAGAGAAGTGGAATACCTGCAAGTGAAATTGATATGGTTGTATGTGCTACTATCTCACCTGATTATTTCTGTATGCCATCTACGGCAACAATTATCTCCAATAAACTTGGACTTGGTAATGTAACTGCATTTGATATATCTGCTGCTTGTACAGGTTTTGTATATATACTTTCTATTGCAAAAGCATTTATAGAATCTGGAATGAAAAAGAATATACTTATAATTGGTTCTGAAAAACTTTCAGCTATTACTGATTATACAGATAGAGGTACTTGTATATTGTTTGGTGATGGTGCTGGTGCTGCTGTTATTAGTGCTACTAATAACAAAGATGAAGCTATAATTGATGTTAGTACTGGTGCTGATGGGACTTATGCTGACCTATTAATGACACCTAATGGTGGAACTGGCTCTCCTCATGATTCTTTAGAACTTGAAGCTAGTTCTTGTTTTATGCAAATGAAGGGGAATGAAACTTTCAAAGTTGCTGTTCGAACTTTAACTAAAGATGTTGTGGAAATTTTAGAAGTTAATAATATTGAAAGCTCTGCTATAAAACATTTTGTGCCACATCAAGCAAATTATAGAATAATAAAAGCTGTTGGCGATGCACTTAAAATGACAAAAGAACAAGTTGTAGTTACTGTCGCTAAGTATGGTAATACATCTGGAGCTTCTATCCCAATGGCAATAAATGACATTTATGAAAATGGTTCATTAAAAGCTGGGGAGTTGATGTTGTTAGATGCTTTTGGTGGTGGATTAACTTGGGGTTCTGCTTTAGTACCTTTTTCTCCATTAAAAAAATAGAGTAATTTTAAACTACAACTCTATTTCTATCTAAAAATTTATTTGTTAATTCTATAAATAATTTTTTATGAAATTTTTCTTCATTTGGTAATCTTAATTTAGAATCTCTAAGTTTTTCTCCCCACATTGGGTTTGGAAAATAACTATCCTCTTCAAATCTAGCCATTACATGTATATGTACTCTCGGTAAAATATTTGCAAACGAAGCCATATTTATTTTTTTTGGATTATAATAGTATTTCATCTCATACTCAATTAAATCATATGCTTCCCAAAGTTTAGTTTTTAATTCTATTGGTATATCACCAAGTTCTCTATATGGCTCTTTTGTAAATATTTTTAACCAAGGAATCTCACTTTCTTCTTTTTCAATGCATAA
>JAMOPL010000067.1 GCA_027064515.1 Sulfurimonas sp.
TTACAAATACAAAGTTTATTGCTCGTGGTATAAAAGAAAACAGTGCTAACTCTGCTTTAATCAAATTAAATCAGATAGGAACAGTAACCGAAACTATAGATGCAGTTAGAATGTGTAGAGATAATGGCTGGAGATATTTATTATCACATCGTTCAGGTGAGACAGCAGATACTTTTTTAGCTGATTTTTCAGTTGCAATGGATGGTGGACATCTTAAAACTGGCTCAGCATCAAGAAGTGAAAGACTTGAAAAATATAATAGACTTTTAGAGATTGAGATGTTACTAGAAGATGAAGCAATATATAGTTGGAAATAGTGAATATACTTTTTGCGTCAAGTGAAATATTTCCATTTGCTAAAACTGGAGGATTGGCTGATGTAGCTGATTCTCTTCCTAAATCTTTAGGAGAATTTGAAAATATAACAAAAGTTATGCCACTCTATGGTTTTATGAAAAAAGATAATTTGAATCTGGAGTTTAAAGATAAAATTATCTTGGGTGATATCTCTTATAAACTTAGCTTTCACAAAAAAGTTGAGGACAATACAGCAACATATTTTGTAGATGCTCCATTACTTTCTGATACACAAAACCTTTACGGAGACAGATACGGAGATTATGCAAATAACGACTTGCGTTTTGGTATTTTTTGTAAAGCGATTGTTTTATTGGCACAAAAATTAAATGTCGATTTACTTCATTTAAATGATTGGCATACAGCTCTTAGTGCACTTTATATAAAAGATGAGATGCTAAAAATTAAAACAGTTTTTACAATTCATAATCTTGCATATCAAGGAATTTTTGAACAAAGCTCATTAGAAAAACTCTCTATAAATCAAAAGTATTTTACTGTAGATGGCTTGGAGTTTTATGGAAATATTAATTTTTTAAAGGCTGGTATAGCTTATAGTGATGCCATAACTACAGTAAGTCCGACTTATGCTAAAGAGATTTTAACAAAAGAGTTTGGTTGTGGGCTTGATGGTTTTTTAAAATATCACAAAAATAAATTGAGTGGGATTTTAAACGGTATAAATACAACTATATTTAATCCTAAAAATGATGAAAATCTATATTTTCAATATGATTTTAGAAGATTGGAAAATAAACTAAAAAATAAAAAAGCTTTTTTAAAAAATTCCACTTTAAAAGATTTAAAAATTCCACTCTTTGTTATGGTTACCCGTTTAGTTGAACAAAAAGGTATAAATTTAATTCTA
Organism: Sulfurimonas sp.; assembly: GCA_027064515.1. GTDB lineage: Bacteria > Campylobacterota > Campylobacteria > Campylobacterales > Sulfurimonadaceae > Sulfurimonas. The sequence goes on from JAMOPL010000067.1 coordinate 1,226, forward strand.
AACTCTCTCGAAGAGTTGCTAACAAAAGAGGTTAATCTTCTTATCCTTGGAGAGGGAAATTTAGAGTTTACAAAAGAACTAAAAAAAATGGCAAAAGAGCATAGAAACTTTGAGTTTATAGATGCTTATGATGAAGTTTTATCACATAAAACTTATGCTGCTGCAGATTTTTTACTTATGCCGTCAAAGTTTGAGCCATGTGGATTAAATCAGATGATAGCTATGAGATATGGAGCTATACCTATTGTCCATGGGGTTGGTGGTTTAAAAGATAGTGTTGCTGATGGAGTGAGTGGACTTGTGTTTAAAAAAGAAACTAAAAAAGAGTTACTTTTAACTATTGACAAAGCCCTAAAGCTAAAGAAAAATAGCAAAAAATTCAATAAAATAAGAAAATCAAATATGCAAAAAGATTTATCTTTCATAAAGAGTGCATTAAAATATATAGAGATATACAAAAAGATTTTATTATGACTTTAGCTATAGATGCAGGTGGCACATATTTGCGTGGTGAAATTTATGGTGCGAATGGCTTATTAAAAAAGTTTAGAGAGAAAAGTTCTACGATAGGTTTAGCATTTTGGATAGAGTCTATCTTGAAAGAGAATACTGATATAAAAGTTATCTGCATCTCTTATGCAGGTCAAGTAAAAGATGGGGTTATACTTTTGGCTCCAAATATTAAAATAGATATACCTGAAATAAAAAGTTATTTTGAAAACAAGTATGAGGTTGAACTTTTTATAGAAAATGATTTAAACTGTGCTGTCTTAGCTGAAGCTAATTTTCTTAATGAAGAAGATATTTGTGCCATATATGTTGGAACAGGTCTTGGTCTTGGAGTTATGAGTTCCTCAAAACTTATAACTGGTTTTAGTGGAGTAGCAACTGAGTTAGGGCATATTCCTTATAAAGAAACCCCTTTTAAATGTGGATGTGGAAAAAATAATTGTATTGAACTTTTTGCTTCAGGTTTAGCACTAAAGAACTGGAAAAAATATAAAAATATAGAGAGTAATCTAACTTTACAAGAGTTAAAAAGTAATACAGAATCAAATAAAATATATGAAGAGTTTGAAAAAGCATTGTTGTATGCAATTGCAACTGCAATAACACTTTTTAATCCAAAAATTGTGGTCTTAGGTGGTGGTATTATAGATTCAAATCCACAACTTGAGAGTATAATATCTACAAAGATAGTAAATTATGCAATGCCAATTGCACTTAAAAATGTGAAGATTATCAATACAAAATTAAAAGATGCATCATTAATGGGTGCTTTAATGTTAAAGGCTAGAGATGAGTAAAAAAAGTTTAAATATATTATTTGTAGCATCGGAAGTTGTTCCTTTTGCAAAAACAGGAGGTTTAGCAGATGTTGCAGGTGCACTTCCAAAAGCGATAAAAGAGTTGGGTCATAATATTATAGTTGTAATGCCAAGATATTATAAAATAGATAAAGCAAAATTAACAAAACTGCCAGAACCTTTAGGTGTTCCTATGGGTATAATGGGTGAATTTTGGGCAGCTGTTTATACTACAACTTTGCCAAATACTCAAACGCCTATATATTTTATAGATTACGAAGAGTATTTTGGTCGAAGTGGTCTTTATGAGGATGAGTATGGTAACAGTTATGAAGACAATGATAATCGTTTTATTTTTTTTAGTAAAGCCTCTCTTCAATTATGTAAAATGTTAAACTTTACTCCAGATATAGTCCATTCAAACGATTGGCATACGGCTATTATCCCACTCCTTATCAAAACAAAGTTTGTTCATGATTTTGCTTTTACAAAATCTGTTTTAACTATACATAATTTACAACATCAAGGTCATTTTTTTAAAGGTGCCATAGATGTTATGGAAGTTGGCTGGGAGTATTTTAATTCACATGATTTAGAAAGTCATGATGGGGTTAATCTTTTGAAGGGTGGAATATCAAGAGCAGATGCCGTTACAACTGTTTCAAAAAAATATGCACATGAAATTCAAACACAGGAGTTTGGTTTTGGGCTAGAGCATCACATTCAGGCTCATGCACATAAAATCTATGGAATCTTAAATGGTGTAGATTATGATGAATGGAACCCATCTGTAGATAATCTGATAGCTAAAAAATATGATAGAGATGATATGAGTGGGAAACTTGTATGCAAAAGGGATATTCAACAACATTTTGGACTTGAGAAAAAAGATAATGTACCGTTGATAGGTTTTGTTGGGAGATTTGCTGAACAAAAAGGTATCGGTATGATAGCGGCAATTATAAACTCTCTATTAGATATGGATGTTCAAGTTGTTATGCTTGGGACTGGTGAAAAATGGGCAGAGGGATTCTTTAGTGAAGTTTCATATCATCGTTCAAATTTTGCTTTACATATAGGGTACTCAGATGCTTTGGCTCATAAGATAGAAGCAGGAAGTGATATGTTTTTAATGCCATCACTTTTTGAACCATGTGGATTAAATCAGATATATAGTTTAGCTTATGGTACTCTTCCTATTGTAAGAGCGACTGGTGGACTCGATGATACAATTCATAATTATGATGAGTTTCATCAAACAGGAGATGGATTTAAGTTCTATGAATCCTCAAATGATGCACTTTATCATACTCTAAAATGGGCTATAGATGTTTATTACAACAACAAAGATTCTTTCATAGATATGCAAAAAAGAGCTATGAATGAGCATTTTGGGTGGGATGATGCTGCACGCTCCTATATAGATATTTATAAAAAGATTTTAGGAAATTAATATGAATTATAATATATTTTACGATGTAACTTTGTTTAGTGATTTGGATATTTATCTATTTAAAGAGGGTACACACTCAAAGCTTTATAAACATTTAGGAGCTCATTTATATACAAGGGCTGGTGTTGATGGTACATACTTTTCTGTGTGGGCTCCTAATGCTGATGGAGTTTCTGTTCGAGGAGATTTTAATTCTTATAACAAAGATACTCATCCACTAAAGTTAAGAGATGATGATTCTGGAATTTGGGAAGGGTTTATAAGTGGTGTTCAAGCAGAGATGACATATAAATACCATATAAGCTCAAGTGTTGAGAATGCAAATGCAGACAAAGCTGACCCTTATGCTTTTCATAGTGAAAAAGCACCAAATTCAGCTTCAAAAGTTTATGAACTTGAGGGTTATAAATGGGATGATAAAAAATGGATGAGATCTCGTCATAAAAACAATTCTCACAAAGCACCTATATCTATTTATGAAGTGCATTTAGGTTCATGGAGAAGAAAAGTTGAAGAGAATAATCGCTATTTGACATATATCGAAGCTGCCTATGAATTAGCACACTATTTAAAAGAGATGAATTTTACACATGTAGAGCTTATGCCTATTACAGAGTTCCCTTTTAAAGGTTCTTGGGGTTATCAAGTAACTGGATATTTTGCACCAACAGCTAGATTTGGCTCACCTCATGAGTTTATGAAGTTTGTAGATATTATGCACGATAACGGTATTGGTGTTATTTTGGACTGGGTACCTTCACACTTTGTAACTGATGGACATGGTCTTATGAATTTTGATGGAACTTGCCTTTTTGAACACAAAGACCCTAGGCGTGGTTATCATCCTCAATGGAAAAGTGCTATTTTTAATTATGATAGAGATGAGGTTCGTGCATTTTTAATAAGTTCAGCAATATTTTGGCTTGAGTCTTATCATATTGACGGCATAAGAGTCGATGGGGTTGCTTCTATGCTTTATCTTGATTATGCAAGAGAAGATGGTGAATGGATACCGAATGAAGATGGGAGTAATGTAAACCGTGGAGCAGTAAAATTTTTAAAAGAGTTAAATAGTTCCGTTTATGGAGAGTTTAGCGATATAATAATGATAGCTGAAGAATCTACAAACTACTCTAAAGTAAGCAAACCAGTAAGTGATGGTGGACTTGGTTTTGGATACAAGTGGAATATGGGCTGGATGCATGATATTTTAAAATATATGAAGTTTGATCCGATTTATAGAGAACATCATCATAAAGATTTGACTTTCAGTTTTGTTTATATGTTCAATGAAAATTATGTACTACCACTTAGTCACGATGAAGTTGTACATATGAAAGGTTCATTAATAAACAAGATGCCTGGAGATAATTATAAAAAATTTGCGAATTTAAGAACACTTTTTTCTTTAATGATGGCTCACCCAGGTAAAAAACTACTTTTTATGGGTGGAGAGTTTGCACAGTTTGCAGAGTGGAATTATGAACAAAGTTTAGATTGGCATTTACTTGAAAACAAAGAGAATCAAGGTATTAAAAATATTGTAAAAACACTTAATAAACTCTACCAAGATGAACCAGCACTGTATAAAAATGATGTTGAAACAAATGGTTTTGAATGGATAGAAGAAAATGATTATCAAGCAAATGTAATATCATTTATCAGACGAGGTGCAAAAAACCAAAAACCAATAATAATTGTCTGTAATTTTGCAGATAAAGAACATATAGGATATAAAATTGGACTACCATCAAAAGGTCAGTATAAAGAGATATTTAACTCCAATAGTCAAAATTTCGGTGGATATGGAGCAACAAATCCAAATCCTATAAAATCACTAAAAGAGAGTTGCCACGGAAGGAAAGAAAGTCTCAAACTTGTACTAGCACCACTTAGTGTCAGTTATTTTAAAAAGATATAAAATCTTTATAACCTATATTTTTCTTAAAAATTCCAAAAGTCCTTGTATGATTTCTAAAGGACTAGGTGGGCAACCTGAAATGTGATGTGTTATAGGTAGATGTTCCTCTGCAGGTGCTTTGATAGCATAGTTTTTTTCAAATGGTGCTTGCATTACAGGACAGTCTCCTAGAGTTATTACCCATTTTGGTTCTGGTATTTGTGCATACGCTTCTTTTGCATGAGGTGTCATATTGAAAGTCATAACACCACTGAGAAGCATTACATCAGCATGACGAGGACTCGCTACAAAGTATATCCCCAAACGCTCTAAATCATAGTATGGATTTGCAAGGGCATTACATTCTGCTTCGCAAGCATTACAACTCCCACTATCTACCATTCTTATGGCTAAACTTCCAGAAAATTTCTTTTTTACCTTCTCTTTTATCTCTTTTTTTATTTGTGCTAACTCTTTGTCTAGCTCTGGATTTTCTGTTAAAACTCCAAGTCTTACTCTTTTGTACCAAAATTTAATCATAAATCATTTCCTGCATAACTCAAATCACAACTCTTATTTATAAGTGGAAAATCTGCAATAATATCATGATACATCATAAGATGTACTGCTTGCCAATTTACAAAGCTCGGATCTCTTATATAAAATCTTTCTATCACCCCGTCTTTGATATCAATTGCCATCAATAGTTCACCAATAGAACTCTCGCTAAAACTTTGATACTCTCCATCATTGATGTTAGACAACTCCAATAAACTTTTATCTTCTTGTAAGAAATTATGCATCATCACTAGAGAATTTTTCAACTCTTGCAAGCGAATTTTAAATCGTGCACTAACATCACCACTTACTTCACTAGCCATTATAAAACCATGATCAAGATAAAATTTATTGTTTCTTCTATCTTGTGTAACTCCTGACGCTCGTGCCACTATTCCAACTGTAGAGTATTTGAGAGCTTTTCTAAGAGAAAGAACACCTGTTGTATCAAATCTGTCCCAAAGAGATGGTATATCCATTATCCAATCTTCAAAAAAATCTATGCTATTTTTAAGCTCATCCAGCCACTTTTCAAAAATAACTCTATCTATAAATTTATTTTTAAAATCTATTGCCCCAAAACCAAATCGATGACCTGTAAATTCTCTCATTTTACGCCTTGCATCTTCAGCAAGTTTAGAGCCAATAGCAAGTGCAGCACCAAACCCTCCATCATTTGGAATAAAGCCTAAATCAGTCAGATGATGAATAGTTCGCTCAAGTTCTAACAAAAGAGCATGGCGTTTTTTTATAGCAAGTGGGAGTTCTTGTTTTGTAGCTTGTAAAACTATGTCACGCCAACATATTTGATAAGCAATACTCTCATTTCCACTTATCCTTTCTATAATAGGTTTTGCTTCTAAAAGTGTTTTGCCTTCAAGCATCTTTTCAATTCCACGGTTTTTATAAAAATGACGCACTTCAAGATGAAGTATCTCTTCCCCAGCTTGAGAAAATTGAAAATGTCCAGGTTCTATAATCCCCGCATGAATAGGTCCAACTGCTACTTGAAAAACACCATCACCACTTATCTCTTCATATTTATATGCAAGATAATCACTATATGCCAATTTGTCTTGATTAAAATTTTTTCTCAAAGGATGTATATCCTTTGGAAATCTCTCTTGATGTACCAAAGGACGCTTATCAAAAGCATCTTCAATTATTATGCCAAAATCATCATGCATTTTTCTCTCAAACCATATAGCTGTAGGATACTTTTTTGCTAAAGTTTTTATAATGGGCTGTTTAAAAGATATACTCTCTTTTTCTATTTCATCTTCATACACTGTAATAATTTCAAAACCTAAAAGAGTCTCTTTTGCATATCGAGCTATAAATCTCATGATATACTCCTTAAATATGTAAGTGTTGATGGTAACAACAAAGAGATTGATGATATAGCAAAAATAATAAGTGCAAGAAGTTCACTCATATATACGGTTTTTTCTTCCTCTTTTCCCTCATATTTCATAGACTGATAGATTGCAACAAAGCGATAAAAGATAATAGATAAAAGCACAAGTAAAAAAAGAATTGCACCTATCATAGCTAAAATATGATCACCTTGTTTTGCAGTATTTATCATAGCACCAAAACCATACAACTCACTAAAAAACATAGGACTTGGTGGTAATGAAATTATCGCTAATAAAAAAAGAGAAACCAAAAACCAAAAGAGTGTTCCTTTTTTACCCTTATATCCTCGAAGTGCTCCTGCAATTTTATACTTTCCATTTGATTCAAGAACACCAGTTGAAAGAAACAGTGCAGGTTTTAAAAAGGCATGTGCTCCAAAATGAAGCAATGCTGCAAAAGGTGCACCACTAACCCAGAATAATACGATTAGAGCCATATGCTCAACTCCAGAGAGGGAAAATAGACGCATAAAATCTTTTGCACGAAAGATCAAAAAAGCAACGATAAAAATAGTTAAAATCGTATATATAAATATGAATATAAAAAGATGATCATAATTGACCTGCATGGCAATTTCAGAAAATCTAAAAAAGCCAACAATTACGGCTGATTCTAAAATACCACTAAAGAGTGCTGCAACAGGATAAAAAGAGGCTCTCTCAATATTTGCAAGCCAGAGATTCATAGGAAAAAATCCCATTTTCACGAACATACCTACTGTGGTAATAGCAAAACCCATTTCAAAAAGAAATGGTGATGGAATCTCTTTAGCATGTTTTAATAACAGAGTAAAATTCATCGCATCTTCACCTAAAATAGGCTTTGCACTTGCATACATTAAAATAATACCAAAAAGTATAAGTGAAACTGCAATAGCACCTACTATCATATAATTCCATGCCTCTTTATGTGTCGCAGGTGTATAGTTTGTTTTTATCATATAAACTGTTGAGAGTGTCGCAAGTTCAAGCCCTATCCAGTAAATTCCCATATGATTAGAGAGAATGGAAAAGATGAGTCCTACCCAAAAAACTGCAAAAAATCTATAAAATTTTCTATATGCTTTTGGCGAAACTTGTACATGTTTGTCAAGTGTTAAAAGAGCTAAAGTTACCCCAATTCCTACAATTGAAGAAACCAAAAGAACATAAGTATCTAATTTATCAGCAACAAGGTAATCACTTAAAATATTGTATGGTTTAGGAAGTAAAAAAAGTTCAATAATTGGCCATAAAATAACAAATGAAATAAAAGCAAGAAAATATTTAAATTTTTCATTTTGAGAAAAACTTACTCCAAACATAACAATTGCAGGTAGTAATAAAAAAGTCAGCATTATATTTTCATCTCCTCTTTGTGAAATAATAGATTAATAACAACAATGGCCATTAAAAGATCAAAAAATATACCTAGTTCTACAAGCATAGGCATACCATTTGTCGCACTAATACCTAATAAAAAGAGTGAATTTTCAATACTTAAAAATCCTATGATTTTCGAAGCAACATCTTTATGTTCTATCATCAACAAGAGAGAGAGAAATAGTGAAGAGATACTAATAGCAACATAATTGGCATTTGTGTTTATCATAGAAGTAATCGGTGCTGAGAGATAAAAAGTAAAAACCAATATAGCAGGAATCAGCATAATTGCATATTGTACCTTTATCTCTGGTGTTATTTGACGAATAAAGTGAAATTTTTGGGAAAGATTTTTCAAAATATATGGAATACCTATCGCTTTGACTATAATAGTAATTATTCCCGTAATTATCATAGCATCATCATCTATATTTTTTCCAATAACCAATGCCAACATCCCAAGCATCAAGGAATTTATAGAGTACCACAAAAATAATTTGTATAGTCTTGTTGTAAAAAGTGCAACAATCAAAGATGCTAAAAAAAGCCCTATAAGAAAATCTACCATTTACGCTCCTAATACATAAAATGTGATTAAAGATAAAAAGGCAAAAACAATGGCAAGACCCAATAAATTTGGTATCTTAAATAGTCTTAATTTTGCGGTATTTACTTCTAAAAAAGCAACCAAAGTTGCGATCAAAAAAAGTTTTGCTATAAAAATTAAAATTGCGATTGGTGCTGAAAATTCAATTCCAAAAGGGATAAATAAAGAGGCAAATAAAGAGGCAAAAATAACAAACTTGATAGATGCCGCCGTCTCTATGATAGCTAAATAGACACCGCTTAAATCAAGTATCATAGCTTCATGAACCATAGTTAGTTCTAAGTGTGTTTCAGGATTATCAATAGGAATACGACCATTTTCAGCAATTAACAAAATAAAAAAGCTAATCCCTGCAAATAAAAAACTTGCCATATGCTCTTTTGGAAAATGTTCTGCCAAATTTACACCAGCTTGACCCATACCTAAATTCCCCGCCATCAAAGAGATTGAAAACAAAGTTAAAACCATGGCTGGCTCTACAAGTGCAGATATAAATGCCTCTCGTGAACTTCCTATACCGCCAAAAGCACTTGCACTATCAAGTCCCAAAAGCATGAGAAAAAAAGTAGAAAGAGAGATAAGCCCTGTAATCGTAAAAGCATCTACAAAACTCACATAATAACCTCCATGAACAATTGGTGGTAAAAAAAACATTGTAACAATCAAAGGAGAGAGAACAAGAAAAGGTGCATAAGTTGTAATAGCACTTGTCTCCTCTGAAATTATAGTCTCTTTATGCATTAGTTTTGCAAAATTCCTATAACCTTGAAAAACTGAAATAGGTCTTTTAAAAAGTAAAACCATTTTCGTAGCTTTTATATATGAAAGTAATATAGGAGCGATCAAAGCTAGTAAAACTATGCTAAATAAATATAAAATCATTTTTTATCCCCAATTAATAATATTTTAATAGAAACCATCATAACAATAAACTCCAAAACAAATGTTGCCCATGAAAACTCATTTGAAAAAACTCTATAACTAAAAAGTACCATCAGCATGATATTAAATATCATAGCAGCATAATGCAACTGTTCAAAATGGGCTAAACGATACACCCAGTAACTTATAAAATTTATTACATTGGTTACACTCTCATAAAATACTTTCTCAAAGAGTGGTTTCACATGTACTTTATAGTGTGAAGAGCTAAATTTTGTTTCATGCCCTGCTATTGTTTGCTTAATAAAGTGTTCGTTTGGTTTATATAACCAGTTAAAAAAACGACGAATAGGTCCTGCAAATCCAGTAGCCGTGTATTGTGTTTTTGGTGATGTTTTATATCCACATGCCCATGAGTTGTGGATTCTTGTTTTTACACCAAAAACCTTATAAGAGAACATCATCAATAGAGTAATACCTAACAAAGAGAACAAAAGGATAAGTGGCGAAACGATACCACCATTAATACCGATTGAGTGCATATTCCATATCCCATCAGGGAATATTTTTGCATATACAGAAGCATGCCCTAATCCAATAAGTGCTTTATCAAACCATTCTATATAAAATGGAGTAAAAAGCATTAAAGAGATAACAATAAAAGCCATGAGAACCATTCCACTTTTCATAAGAAAATTCACCTCATGTGCATATTTTGCATTTGTGCTGCGATGCAGTCCTAGAAATGTTATACCATAAGCTTTAACAAAACAAGCAATTGCTAAACCACCAGTCATTGCCAGTGCAAAAATAGCAAACAGAATAGAAAGTTTCAAAGAAATATTTTCTATATGACTTGAGCTTAGCATTGATTGAAATATCATCCACTCACTTAAAAATCCATTACTAGGAGGTAGTGCTGAAATAGATATAGCAGCTATTAAGAAAGTAAGAGCAGTTACAGGCATAGCCTTAATAAGGCCACCATATTTTTCCATATTTTTTGTATGTGTTTGATGAAGAACTGCTCCTGCACTCATAAATAGAAGAGATTTAAAACTCATATGATTAAAGGTATGAAACAATGCTGCTATAAAAGAGAAAGTACTCAAAATATGAAAACCTAAAGTATCAAAAATCATCCCCATCCCAAAACCGATAAGAATAATACCTATATTTTCTATGGAGTGATTCGCTAAAAGTGCTTTGATATCATGCTCACTCAAAGCATATAGAACACCCACAAGTGAAGAGAGTGCACCTAAGGTTAAAATAGTAATACCCCACTCTAAAGGCCATGGGTAAAGTACATCAAATAGGAATCGAAACATTCCATAAATGGCAACTTTTAACATCACTCCACTCATTAATGCTGAAACAGGAGACGGTGCTTCTGGATGAGCATAAGGGAGCCAAACATGTAAAGGTACAGCTCCAGCTTTACTTAAAAATCCTAAAAGTAAAAAGAAAAAAAGCATTGTAGGGTAAGCAAAATGTGAAGCTATCAGTTTCATATCTACAAAACTTATATCTAAATTTCCATCTGTCACAATAAGAAAAAAAAGTAGTAAAAAAATAAAACCAAAATGTGTCATTAAAAAATAAAACCGTGCAGCTTTTATAGTGCTTTTTTCTTTCACCTCCGTGAGTATTAGCTGCCATGAGGTCAAACTCATTAGTTCCCAAAAAAATAAAAAAACTAAAGCATTTGCACTAACAACTACACCAAGCATAGAAAATATAAATGTAAAATAATGTAGTTGATAATGTATTTTTCGCTCTATATGAGGAAGATACCCACTTGAATAAAAAAGATTTGGAATTGTAGCTAAAATAATAAGTGCAACAAAAATAAGTGAAAGTGTATCGAATTGAAACATTTTTTTAACAACTCCATAAGATTATTAATGGAGGGCTGTATATAAAGTATAGAAAAAGCAGTCCTGAATCATTTGAGGAATTGTACTGTTAAAACGCTTGGTTTATGTTTAAAACTTCAACTTTAAACTTAAAGTATTAATAAGTTTACCATACAACTTTAGCTACAATATCTCACATTTGCAAAAGCAGTTATACAAGCTGAACAAATAAGTAGGAGTTTACAATATGAATAATTTTTACAATATTTTACCAATAATAATCAATGTTATTGCATTGATTGTTATCGTAAGAGCTGGAGCAATTGCACTTATGCTTACAGGAATAAGCAGTGAAAAAGCACATTTTCAAGCTCTCTCTGCCTTTACAGGAACAGGTTTTACTACTAATGAATCAGAAAGGGCAGTAAATAATAAAATAAGACGAAGAATTATCTCTTTTTTAATCATTTTCGGAAATGGGGGTTTGATAACTCTTTTTGTTACAGCAACTACAACCTTTTCACTCTCAAATAAAGATTTTGTATTTGAAAAAGCTATATATTTAGCAGTTGGTATAGTATTGTTATATTTTTTGATGA
>JAMOPL010000068.1 GCA_027064515.1 Sulfurimonas sp.
TTATTGGTCGTACTATCCCTGTTGGAACAGGAATATATAAAGATCAAGAGATACAATTTAACCCTTACGAAGAACAATAGATATCAATAATTTGAATTAAAGCATTTTGCTTTGATTCAAAACATTAGTAACAAATCTTCCCTAACTATAATTATAAATATTAAATCACACTTAAAATAAGCAAACTTTTATTATAAATTCATTATAATTTCGTGTTTATAATTCTCTATTATTTAGAGAATTAAATTCTACTGGAAAACTTAAGTAAAAAGGAATTGTATGCCTACAATCAATCAACTGATTCGTAAAGAGCGTAAAAGAGTGATTAAGAAATCTAAATCACCAGCTCTTGTTTCATGTCCACAGCGTCGTGGTGTATGTACTCGTGTTTATACGACTACACCAAAAAAACCTAACTCGGCTTTAAGAAAAGTTGCAAAAGTTAGATTAACTTCTGGTTTTGAAGTTATTTCATATATCGGTGGAGAGGGTCATAACCTTCAAGAGCATTCAATTGTTCTAGTTCGTGGTGGTCGTATTAAAGATTTACCTGGTGTTAAGTATCATATCGTTCGTGGTGCTCTTGATACTGCTGGTGTTGCTAACCGTATGGTTGCTAGATCTAAATATGGTACAAAGCGTCCTAAAAAATAATTTAAAATTATTTTTTTAAGAAAGAAAATTCAATAGCTACAGGACCTCTTTATGGTTAGAAGATTAATTTTCTAAAGAAACATAAATGTTTTGAGTAAATTTGAAAAAATTGAAGAATAAGGAAACTCTAAATGAGAAGAAGAAAAGCTCCCACTCGTCCAGTTATGCCAGATCCAGTTTATGGAAGCACAATACTGACGAAATTTATAAATAAAGTTATGTTAGATGGTAAAAAATCTATAGCAGAAAAAATCATATACAGTGCAATGGATATCATTAGCTCTCGTGGTGAAAAAACTGGTATTGATACATTTAACGAAGCTATTGAAAATATTAAACCAATTATCGAAGTAAAAAGTCGCCGTGTTGGTGGTGCTACTTACCAAGTTCCAGTAGAAGTACGCCCGGTACGTCAACAGTCTTTAGCTCTTAGATGGTTAATTGACGCTGCTCGTAAAAGAAATGAAAGAACTATGGCTGAAAGATTAGCTAATGAGTTTATGGATGCTGCATCTGATAAAGGTAATGCATTCAAGAAAAAAGAAGATACTTATAGAATGGCAGAAGCTAATAAAGCATTTGCTCATTACCGTTGGTAATCTAAATTTTCTAAAAATTGAGGGAAGTAATTCCCTCGAATGTTGTTAATTTTTTAACAATCTACATAAAATTGACACCTCTTTTGTAAGTAAATATGCTTTATTTACAAAAGAGGTTATCTCTCAACTAACTTAACAAGGTACTAAATATGGCAAGAAGTCACAAACTTAATGATGTAAGAAATATCGGTATTGCTGCGCATATCGATGCTGGTAAAACTACAACAACAGAAAGAATTTTATTCTATACTGGTGTTGAACATAAAATTGGTGAAGTACATGATGGTGCTGCAACTATGGACTGGATGGAACAAGAGCAAGAGAGAGGTATTACAATTACTTCTGCTGCAACTACTTGTGAGTGGGCTGGTAAACAAATCAATATTATTGATACTCCGGGTCACGTTGACTTTACTATTGAAGTTGAGCGTTCTATGCGTGTTCTTGATGGTGCTGTTTCAGTATTCTGTGCTGTTGGTGGTGTTCAACCTCAATCAGAAACAGTTTGGAGACAAAGAAACCGTTATAAGGTTCCATCAATTGTATTTGTAAATAAATACGATAGAACTGGTGCAGATTACTATGAAGTTGAGCGTCAAATTAAAGATCGTCTTAAAGGTAATCCTGTTCCAATTCAATTACCAATTGGTGCTGAAGCAGAATTTGAAGGTGTTATCGATCTTGTTAAAATGAAAGAGATTGTTTGGGATGCTGATGCTGCTATGGGTTCTGATTATCATACACAAGATATTCGTGAAGATATGATGGAAATCTCTGAAGAGTACCGTGAAAAACTTCTTGAGTCTATCTCTGAAGTTGATGGAAATGAAGATTTTGCTGAGAGATTTTTAGAGGGTGAAGAGATCTCTGAAGAGGAGATTGTAGCAGCAATAAAAGCAGCTACACTTGGTATGCATATTGTTCCAATGACTGTTGGTACTGCATTTAAAAACAAAGGTGTTCAAACTTTACTTGATGCTGTTGTTGCTTACCTTCCATCTCCAGTTGAATCAGCTCCAATTATGGGTACGCTTATGGATGATGAAGAGGTAGAAGTAGAAGTTCCTTCAACTGATGATGGTGACTTTGCTTCATTAGCTTTTAAAATAATGACAGATCCATTTGTTGGTGTTCTTACTTTTATCCGTGTATATCGTGGTTCATTAAGTTCAGGTTCATTCGTTCATAACTCTACTAAAGATAAAAAAGAGAGAATTGGTCGTATTGTTAAGATGCATGCTATCAAGCGTGAAGAGGTTAAAGAGATTTATGCTGGTGAAATTGGTGCTGTTGTTGGTCTTAAATCAACTACTACTGGTGATACTTTATGTCAAGGTGATGAAAAAGTTGTTCTTGAAAGAATGGATTTCCCAGCTCCAGTTATCTCTGTTGCAGTTGAGCCAAAAACAAAAGCTGACCAAGAAAAAATGGGTATCGCTTTAAGTAAACTTGCTGCTGAAGATCCATCTTTTAGAGTTAATACTGATGAAGAAACTGGTCAAACTATTATTTCAGGAATGGGTGAGTTACACCTTGAGATTCTTGTAGATAGAATGAAAAGAGAATTTTCTGTTGAGGCTGAAGTTGGTGCTCCACAAGTTTCTTACCGTGAGTCTATTAAAGAAGAGGTACAACAAGAGTACAAATACGCAAAACAATCTGGTGGTCGTGGTCAATTTGGTCATGTATATCTTACTGTTAAACCAGGTGAAAAAGATACTGGTTATGTATTTACTAATGCTATTAAAGGTGGATCAGTTCCAAAAGAATTTATTCCTGCTGTTAAAAAGGGTTGTGAAGAAGCTATGAAAACTGGTGTTCTTGCTGGTTATCCAATGGAAGATATTGATGTTACACTTTATGATGGTTCTTATCATGATGTGGATTCAAATGAGATGGCATTTAAACTTGCTGCATCAATGGGTTTCAAAGCTGCTTGTCGTATTGCTAAACCAGCAATCTTAGAGCCAATGATGAAAGTTGAAGTTGAAACACCTGAAGAAAATATGGGTGATGTTATCGGTGACCTTAACCGTCGTCGTGGACAAATCAACTCAATGGGTGACCGTGCAGGTAGTAAAATTGTTGATGCACATGTACCTTTATCTGAAATGTTCGGTTATTCAACTGACCTTCGTTCAGCTACGCAAGGTAGAGCTACATACTCTATGGAATTTGATCACTATGCTGAAGTTCCTAAAGCTGTTTCTGAAGAGATTCAGAAAAAGAGAAATGGTTAGTCTTTAGTCAAATAAGATACTTCCTTTTGGAAGTATCACTCTACAAAAATCTATATTATAGAGTTATTATATTCCTCATTTACTACTTTTTATTTTTTATATAAACTACTACTTTTGCAACTAATCTAAATATTCCAATAAATATGTAAACTAAAAAACTCCATATAAATGGATGTAGATAATTTCCTTGTTGTAGTATTAAATCTAATCTTTCAAGAGGGGATGTAAGTAAATCAGGATGTTTAACCAAAGCTAACACAACTAATATGGTGAAAAAGTAAACGAGTTCTTTTATTATTTTTTTAATCATTGAGTATTATAGCTAATCAAAATTTAAAAATAAATCATTTATAACCAAATAGCTTCTTCGGTTAGAGTAGGTCTTGATTTTAGTGTTTGGAAAGGTTTATAATCTGCTTTATATGATAAACTAGGACAGTTCTCCACATAATAACCTAGATAAATCCATTTTTTATTTGCTCTCTTAGCAATACTAATTTCTTGTAAAAGAGAAAGCTTCCCAAGTGATAGATTAGAGTATTGAGGATCATAGTAAAAGTATATAGCTGAAATACCATCATCAAGTATATCTACTAAATCAACACCGATTAGTTTGTCTTTATCAAAATAAAGAATCTCATATCCAAAATCATTAGCACCATCTACAAATGAATCATAGTAATGGTTAGCTGTTACCTTTTTGTAGTCCCACCCTTTTTTCTTATTCATAAAAAGATGGTATTTGTCAAATAGTTTTAAATGTTCTTTAGATAGTGAAGGTTGTTGCATCACTATCTCTATATCTTTAGCTTTTTTAATAACTCGTTTTGAAGATTTAGAATAGGTATAGTTATTAACATCTATTTTAATACTTTGACACTCTTGACATGTTGAGCATATAGGTCTAAAATACATTTTACCGAATCTTCTATATCCTCTTTCTATCATATTTTGGCAAGATTCTAATGAACAATTTTCTATTATTTTATAATGTGTAGTTTGTTTTAAATTATCTAAATACGAACAATTATCACTATTAGAAAACTCTTTTAGTATGTTCATCTAAACACGATTCTGTGAAATCAGAACCCCTTCTATCATAGCATCAATATCACCATCAAGAATCCCAGATACATTTGAGTAGGCTTCATTACTTCTTGTGTCTTTTACCTGCTGATAAGGTTGCATAACATAAGAGCGAATCTGATGTCCCCAACCTATTTCACTTTTAGCAACACCATCCTCTTTTGCTTTTTGAGCTTCAAGTTCTAACTCATAAAGTCTAGATTTTAGCATCTTCATTGCTGTTGCTTTATTTTTATGCTGACTTCTATCATTTTGACATTGTACAACAACACCAGTTTCTATATGAGTAAGTCTAATAGCAGATTCTGTTTTATTTACATGTTGACCACCAGCTCCACTCGCTCTATATGTGTCAATACGGATATCTTTATCTTCTATTATAATATTTATATTATCATCAATCTCAGGTGAAACCATTACAGATGAAAATGATGTGTGTCTTTTGGCATTGGAATCAAAAGGGGAGATTCTTACAAGTCTATGTATCCCATTTTCCACTTTCAAATATCCATAGGCATTTTCACCTTTTACAATTATAGAAACATCTTTTATCCCAGCTTCTTCACCAGCTTGATAATCAAGTAGCTCTACACTAAATCCTCTTCTTTCAGCCCATTTTTTATACATTCTTAAAAGCATCTCAGCCCAATCTTGAGATTCTGTTCCACCAGCTCCTGGGTGGATAGATAGAATCGCATTATTAGAATCAGAATCTCCACTTAAAAGAACCTCTATCTCCATTTTTCTTATTTGATTTTCTAATGATGGTGCATCATCATAAAGTGCTTGTATAGATTCCTCATCTTTTTCCTCTTTTGCCATCTCATAAAGTTCAACAGCATCTGTTACAGCATTATTTGCCTCATCAAATTTATTTAGTTTTCTTTGAAGTTTAGTTTTTTCTTGTTGAATTTTTGCAGCATTACTTGCATCGTTCCAAAATTCTTGTTCATTCTCCAAACTTTCTATCTCTAAAAGTCTAGATTTTATTTTATTTGGTTCTACAACTTCTGTTATATTATTAATTTTAATTGTTATATTTTTCAGTAGTTCTGTGTATTCATAATTATCCATAAATAAACCTATTATTTTAATAATAACCACTATAAAATTGATAAATTAATATAAATTTGCAATAGGTGGTTATAATTGCGATTATATTATATCGGGACTTAAAATGAAGATTATTGTCAATCCATTAGAACTAAAAAAATATTTAAAAGAAAATAATAAAACGATAGGATTCGTGCCAACAATGGGTGCTTTACATGATGGGCATATTACACTTATAAAAGAGGCGAGAAAAGCCAATCAATTAGTTGTTGTTTCCATATTTGTAAATCCTACACAATTTTTAAAAGGTGAAGATTTAGATAAGTATCCTAAAAAAGATGAAGCTGATAAACAAATATGTGAAATGAGTGGAGTTGATGTATTATTTTTTCCTAATGCTAATAATATATATACAGAAGATGAAGTTAGTTTAGTTGCTCCAAGTATTAGAGGATATGTTTTGGAAGGAAATAGTAGACCAGGACATTTCAATGGTGTTTTAACTGTTGTGATGAAACTTCTAAATATTGTAACACCTACTAATGCTTATTTTGGTAAAAAAGATGCTCAGCAATTAAACTTAATTAAATTGATGGTGAAACAACTATTTATGAGTGTAAACATTATAGCTATTGATACAGTTAGAGATTCGGATGGTTTAGCAATGAGTAGTAGGAATATATATCTTTCAAAAAATGAAAGAGCTGAAGCACTTAAAATATCATCTTCTTTGTATGAGGCAAGTAAATTAATCTCAAACTCTATATTAAAAGTAGAAACTATTAAAGATGGTATGAAAAAGATACTGAATCCATTAGAGATTGAATATATAGAGATATTAAATAGAGAGTTTGAATATTTAGATTCTGTTGAAATTGGTAATACAATAATCCTTGTAGAGGCTAAGGTTGGTAAAACAAGATTACTTGATAATATTTGGCTTTAATATACTAGGTGTCAAATAATTATCTTCTACCATAATATCAACACACTTTTTAAAAGTTGGTACTGCTGTTTGTGAAGCAAATTGACTTTTTTTAGGTTGAACAACAACAACCCCAATAGTATAATAATTAGTTTTATCATTAGCAAATCCTAGAAAAGCTGTGTTGTATTTGTTTACATATTTCCCTTTTTCAACGATATGAGCAGTCCCAGTTTTTCCACCTATAATTAGTCCAGCAGTTTTTGTTTTAGTTCCTGTTCCTTTGTTAACAGTTTTAATTAATATTTTTTTCATTCTTTGAGCTGTTGAACTTTTAATAACCTGAATAGCTTCATAATCATCTACATCTATTTTAAATTTTCTATCATCTATAAAATAATCTACTAGTTTAGGATAGACGATTCTTCCATTATTATTAAAAGCACTATATGCTCTCATTAGTTGCATAAGATTTGCTCTCATACCATAACCGTAGGAGCAGGTTGCTTTATATATCTCATTTTCTAAGCGTCTTGAGTTTGGTACAGAACCTACTTTTTCATAAATTAAATCATTAGTTGATTTTTGAGCAAAACCAAAACTTATAAGCCCATCATAAAATTCTACACCAGATAATTTTTGAGATAGTTGAGCGATTCCCACATTTGATGAATAAACTATAACATTTTCTGCACTTAACCAATCAAATCTATGCTCATCAGTAATAACTTTTCTTCCAATTCTGAATTTTCCATTATGACCATTAACTAAATCATAAGGATTTACAAGCCCTTTATCTAAAAGTAATGCAAATGTTATAGGTTTTATAACACTTCCTGGTTCAAAACTATACTCAATCATCCCACTATTTAATGATGAATAGTCCCTTTTTAATATCTTTTTAGGATAATATCTGTTAGAACTTGCCATAGATAAAACTTTACCAGTTTTTGATTCCATAACAGCTAACATCACCTCTTTAGCTCTTAACTCTTTTTTCATAGAATCACACATTTTTTCAACTTTTATTTGAAATGATAGTGGAATTGTTAATTTGATATTTAGACCATTTATTTTTGGCTTAGTAAAACTATTATTATTTAATATTATATAGCTATTAACATCTCGAGAACCTCTACTAAATCCATCTTGTTTAGATGATAGTTCATCATTGAATCTTCTCTCTATACCTTTAATACCTTTTACTCTTGTGTACCAATCATCTTCTATCTTTTGTGGATAACCTATAATAGGTGTCATTAAATCTCCATAAGGATATTCTCTACTTTCACCACTCTCTATAATACTTAGTCCATGCATAGAAATACGACCAGTTTTTTTATTTTTTATTTTCATAAAGACTTTAAAATTTCTAAGTTCATAAGCTAGTTTTTTTAGATATTGAGCCTCTTTTTCTGCTACGAGGTAGCTTAATACCACTGATCCACTATTACTAGCTAGTTTTTTTTCTATTATTTTAGTATCTATACCTGAGTAAATACTAAATAATTTTATAAATAATTCTTTTTTTTCTGGATCTATATATCTTGTATTTACAATCGCTTTGTAGAGTTTTTTAGTAGTAGCAATATTGAATCCATCAGCACTAATTATATTTCCTCTTTCTGCTTTTGAACTTGTTTTTGCTATAAGTGAAGGTAGATGACGGGGTTTTATAACAGTAAGAAGCATTACACCTAGAAATAGAATAAAACAGATTGATATAATAGTATAAAGAAGAAGTACTTTTTTAGTTTTATTTTCGTTAGGTATAGACGATGTTTTATTTATAATTGAGTTCTTCCTAGCTCTTTATAAGCATTAAGTGCTTTGTTTCTTATCTCAAGCATAAGTTTCATACTAATTTCAGCTTTGTTAATTGCCAATGCAGCTTGATGTAAATCTTTAACCTGACCTGTTGCTAAGTCACCAATAGCATTTTCACTAGATACTTGATATTCATTTACTTCATTTAATGCAGATTTTAGGTGATTTGCAAAATCTCCACCTTGACTAGAAGATTCAAGTCCACTTTTTTGTTTTAAAAGTTCAGCAGTTGATGTACCAGCTATACTACTAAGACTATTCATAAATTACTCTCTTTATTGTAGTAGCGAAATAGCACTACTAGCCATATTTTTTGCACTCTCAAAAGCAGCTACATTTGCTTGATAAGAACGAGTTGCTTCTACTAAATCGGCCATTTCTACCACAGGATTAATATTTGGGTATGCAACATAGCCATTTGCATCTGCATCTGGATGTTTTGGATCAAATTTTAGCTTTGGTTCACTATCATCTCTGGAGATTTTATCTACAACTACACTCATAACAGCAGGATTTACTTTTTTACCAAAATCGCCCTCATTTAAAGGATCTTCGTATTTAGTAGTTTGTGTCATCCCATTTATAGCTTTGTTAAACTCTTGATTAAAATCAATAGCTTTAAAAACTACCTCTTTTCTTCTATAAGGACCACCCTCGTCAGTTCTAGTAGTTTGTGCATTTGCAATATTTGAAGATATAACATTAACACGAACTCTTTGAGCAGATAAGCCATAACCACTAATATCAAAACTGTTTAAAAAATTACCCATTATCTGCCCTTTAAATTATTTAATATATTAAGCAATATATGTTCCATTATATATTATTTAATTTACTGTGTTTTTTGAGAAGCTTCTATAACACTTCTAAATATCATAGTATCTTTTTTATTAGCTTGTATAAGTGCATTAAACATTATAGAGTTTTTACTCATCTCTGTTGTCTCTACATCTATATCTACACTATTACCATCATTTTTAGCCATATGTCCATCTCTAAAAAATGTTTTTGGCATTTGAGAATTTGTTTCATTTTTTAGTGAAATATGTTTAGAATTTGTTTGAGCAAGAGCTAATTTATTAGAATTATCATTCATAATTACAGCTTTTTTAACAGCTAAAGCATCTTCGAATCTTACATCTCTCGGTTTGTAAAAAGGGGTATCAGCATTAGCAATATTTGAAGCAATCATATCCTGTCTCATAGCTCGATAATCTAAAGCATCTTTTATAAGATTATGTGTTTTAGATATTTGTAAACTCATGAGAATCCTTTTTTTTTTAAGCAAAAGTATACAATATTATTTTTAAAGCATTATGATATAATTTATAAAACTTATTTAGGAGATTACTTATGGGTGTATTAAAATTAGAAGATTTACCACATTATACTTATGATGACTATAAAAACTGGGAAGGGAACGATTGGGAGTTGATATATGGACAAGCTTATTGCATGAGTCCATCTCCGATGCTAAAACATCAAAATATTTCAAATAAGATAGGTTGGGAATTACAAAATATATTTAATAATTGCCAAAAATGTCAAGTTTTTATGCCAATAGATTGGAAAATTTCAGAAGATACAGTAGTTCAACCTGATAACTCTGTAATTTGCCATAATCCAACAAATGAAGCATATATAACAAAAGCACCAAAGATAATCTTTGAGATTCTCTCAAAAAGTACAGCTAAAAAAGATAGAGGTTTAAAATATAATCTTTATGAGCAAGAGGGTGTAAAATATTACATCATTGTGGATACAAAAGAGCAGATAGCAAAAGTGTATGAATTAAAAGATGGTAGATATATAAAAGTTTGTGATGCTAGTGATGAGGTGGTAGAGTTTAAAATAAAAGAGTGTAGTGAAAAAATGGAGTTTGATTTTAGTAAAATTTGGTAATTGTCACTTAACTCCCTTATGCTATAATTATAAAAATAAATCAAAGGTAGCACTTATGTCACCAACCCCGTCAAAGATAGATATAATCCAAGCTATTTTAACAAATCAGTCTCTTACAGATAATGAAAAAACTCTTTTAATAGATGAGTTTATAAACGAGATAAAAAAAGAATATCCAGACTTAAAATACCATGCAACAAAATCTGATCTTACAGAGTTACAACTTCAATTAACTAAAGAGATAAAAGAGTTAGATTTAAAAATTTCTAAAGAGATAAAAGAGATGGATTCGAAATTATCTAAAGAGATTTCAGAATCAAGAAAAGAGATGAAAGAGATGGATTCGAAATTATCTAAAGAGATTTCAGAATCAAGAAAAGAGATGAAAGAGATGGATTCGAAACTATCTAAAGAGATTTCGGAATCAAGAAAAGAGATGAAAGAGATGGATTTAAAATCATCTAAAGAGATTTCAGAATTAAGAAAAGAGATGAAAGAGATGGATGTGAGACTAACAAAAGAGATAGCTAATAGTAAATCGGAAACAATTAAATGGGTAGCAGGAATGCTTTTTGTTCAAGTTATAGCAATTACAGGCATATTCTTTGGAGCATTTAAACTTTTTTTAGTTTCATAACTCTCCTGCTATGAAATGTATGCTAACTATACAAATTCCTAAGCTGGAGTTTGGAGATTAGAAAATAACTTCTAATTTTTAACTATTTTAAGTTTCATTTAATCGTTTTAATTACATAATACTCTTTAAGGTTACTAGTGTAACTCAAATTTTTTATTTATTAAGGAGTTCTTATGAAAAGAGCTGGTTTTACAATGATTGAATTAATTTTCGTTATCGTTATTTTAGGTATTTTGGCTGCTGTTGCAGTTCCAAAACTAAACGCAACTAGAGATGATGCTAAACTTACTAAAGCTGCAAGTGAAGTTTCACAAGCTATTGGTGATATAGGTTCTTATTATACGGCTAGAGGGAGTATGGGTGTTCCAGCTGATATGACTAATGTTTCTTTTGATGATGATAATATGAGTGATGGTTCAAATTATGAAACGGATGGTGCTACTGCGACTAATTGTTTAAAATTCACTACAACATCAGATGGAAATTTAACAGTTGAGGATGGTGATGGAACTAGTCCACTTTGTACAAAATTAAGAGCTTTAATAGGTTCTAATGATATGAATGGTACTCATTCATTTGGTGGTTCTTCAGTTACATTTTAGTTATATCTAAATATAACTCTTTCTCGTTCCACCTCTCCCGAGGTGGAATGCATACAACCATCTAAAAATAAATCCCACCAACCAAAACCATTCAATCAAAATTAACACAAGATATACTATAATCGTTATATGAAAAAAAGATAATGAAGCATTAAAAGAACTTGGAAAAGGTTTTATAAGCCTTGGAAATATTATAGGTGGTTTATCTTTTGTAAATATCTTTTTACAAAAAGATTTTAATAATTTAGATATATTTTTAGTATTATATCTGTTTATTATATTTTATCTTTCAGGATTTACATTTATAAAAGGGGGAATAAATGACTAGTTTATTGATTGCTTTTTCAGTTATTGGAACTTTAGCATTCCTTATTTCTATATTAGTATTAAAGAAAAAAGGGAAACATCTATTTTAAAATACCTGTTTTCTTCGTTCCCATCGTCCCCGATAGGAATGCATATAATATCTTTTCCAAAAAAACAACTTCAAACAAAATTAACATAATTTATACTATAATTTTTATGACTAAATAAAAGTGATAAGGCATTTATAATGGATGAAAATAAGTATTCAAATGTAAATCCAAACGAATTTACACAAAAAGACTTAATGCTCCACCTTTTACATGTATCACAGCATACTGTAACAAGAGAAGAGTTAAAAGAGGATATTGGTC
This sequence comes from Sulfurimonas sp., assembly GCA_027064515.1. Taxonomy (GTDB): domain Bacteria; phylum Campylobacterota; class Campylobacteria; order Campylobacterales; family Sulfurimonadaceae; genus Sulfurimonas. Next base: position 12,203 of record JAMOPL010000068.1, read on the forward strand.
AAGTAAATATTAGTATTGAAAAATTAGAGATTAATATTAATGGAAAAATAGATAAAGCTGAAAAGAATCTAAATGAAAAGATAGATAAATTAGATTTAAAGATAGATAATGTTGAAAAGAATCTAAATGAGAAGATAGATAATGTTGAAAAGAATCTAAATGAGAAGATAGATAATGTTGAAAAGAATCTAAATGAGAAGATAGATAATGTTGAAAAGAATTTAAATGAGAAGATAGATAATGTTGAAAAGAATCTAAATGAGAAGATAGATAATGTTGAAAAGAATCTAAATGAGAAGATAGATAAATTAGATTTAAAGATAGATAATGTTGAAAAGAATCTAAATGAAAAGATAGATAATGTTGAAAAGAATCTAAATGAGAAGATAGATAATGTTGAAAAGAATCTAAATGAAAAGATAGATAAATTAGATTTGAAGATAGATAAAGTAGAGATAAATTTAAATAAAAAGATAGATAAAATAGATATGAAATTAGATAGACTTCAGTGGTTTATTATAGCT
>JAMOPL010000069.1 GCA_027064515.1 Sulfurimonas sp.
CGTTAGCTCCATATAATTTACTCATTCCAATCTTCATAATTTAGTATATACTTAGTGTAAAACCAAAGCTTTATACTACAAGACTATTATGTAGTTGACAATAATACACTAAAGTTATATAATGCTGATAATATAAAGTTTAAGGCAAAGCTAATGAATTACGAAATAGATTTTTTACCCGTAGGTAATGGTGATAAAAGTGGTGATGCAATTTGTCTTAGATGGCAAGAAGATGAGAAGTATAAAGTAATGGTTATAGATGGTGGTACTAAGGAATCTGGTGAAAAAATAGTAGAGCATATTTTAAAATATTATGGTACTAAAACTGTAGATTATGTTCTAAATACACATCCTGACCAAGACCATGCTTCTGGATTAAGTGTCGTATTAGAAAAACTAACAGTAAAAGAACTATGGATACATAGACCATGGAATCATACTAAAGTTATAATAGATTATTTTGAAGATGGGAGAATTACAGAAAATAGTTTAAAAGAAAGACTTGAAAAAAGTTTTAAATATGTAAAACCACTAGAGGATATTGCAAATGAAAAAGGTATTACAATTAAAGAACCTTATCAAGGAAAACAAATTGGTATATTTGAAGTATTGTCACCATCTAAAAATTGGTATCTACATGAATTAATACCTGATTTTAGTAAAACACCAAAACAAAAAGTTGAAAGTATATCTACAGAGTCTGATAGTCTTATTGAAAGAGTAATAAATTGGATAGCTGAAACATTCGATAAAGAAACTTTAAAAACAGATGGTACTACAAGCTCAGATAATGAAAGTAGTGTAATTTTATACACTAAAATAAATGAAAAAGGTATTTTATTATCTGGAGATGCAGGAAGTAGAGCATTAAATAAGGCTCATGAATATAAAAATAATTTATCTGATAATTTAGGATTTATTCAAGTACCACATCATGGAAGTAGAAATAATGTAAATCCTGATATATTGGATAAGATTTTAGGAGATAAAGGACAAAAAAATGAAAATAAAACTGCTTTTATTTCAGCAGGAAAAGAATCATCAACTCATCCCAGACAATCAGTAGTAAATGCTTTTATAAGAAGAGGTTGCAAAGTTGTACAAACTAAAGGGACATCTAAACGACATAGAAACGGAACACCCGATAGAGAAGGTTGGAGTACTGCTGAACCACTAGAATTTAAAAAGAAATTTCAAGAATGAAAATAAGTTTAAAAACTCAAAATTTACCACTTATAGGATTATATATAATTTTTAATATAGCTATATTTTTAACTATATATAATACTGGGAGTATTGATATAGATAATATTCAACAATATTTTACTGAATTACAAGTTAAAGATGGTATATTTTTTACGTTATTAAGTTTAGTGATAATTATAGCTAGTGGAATGTTTTCAAATAAATTTAAAGAAATAATTATATTTTGGAAACTAAATGATAGACTGCCTGGTTGTGAAGCTTTTAGTAAATATATTTATGAAGATGATAGAATAAATGTAAAAAAAATAAAAGCTAAAATTGGAAAATTACCCAACAATCCAAAAAAGCAAAACAGTAAATGGTATGAGTTATTTAAATCAATTAATAATCATAGTATAGATAAAACACATAAAGATTCTTTACTTTGTAGAGAATTGACAATAATGACCTTATTGATGTTTCTATTGACTATACCAATTTTTTATAAATATGATATTGTAGGTGGTTACTATCTTATATTTTTAGGATTAGAATATTTAGTAGTTCGATATTGTGCTAAAAATACAGCAGAAAGATTAGTTGTAAATACATTGGCACTGTCAAGCATATAAAAAGCTAACAAAACAGAGTATCCAATAAATTACCTAGCGGAAATTTATCGGCTATCTTCAACCGTTATGTGTCAACCAAAGCACCAAGCTTATGGTTAAGCAGTTTTTGCAAACAAAAACAATTTTAAAAAGATTAGTTTAAAAATATATTTGCTAACAGCAAACTAAAAAAAACTTATCAGTTAGAAAGTTTATTAAAAGCAAAAACAGTAAAACCCACAAAAGCTAAACTGACTTCCGTTGAAACTTTATTGACCATAAAGAACAAAAGCCACATAACAAATCGTAGCAACAAAAATATGTTACCATCGCCGAAAAAAACTTGAAAAACTAGAGAAGTTCAGCTACCATTGTAAAAGTTAAAAGAGTACAGAAAGAGGTAACATATTTTTGTACTCAACCGTTGCCTCGGACGCTTCGCTTACCGAGGCAACGGGGGCGCGGGCTGAACACCCGCTTGTTACCCGGCGCATCAGCGCCAGGCAACAAGCGGGAGGAGTGAGCAACAACATTCGAAACCAAACTTTCAAATGTCGTCGTCACTCACCCGCGCCCCCGTTAGCTTAACATTGGAGCATTATGAAAAAAGAAGATATTAAACGCCATTTACATACTTATTCAGTTTATGGGAAAAGGCGTACAACAATAAATCATGCATTTGCATCAGCAATCGCACCAAGTG
>JAMOPL010000070.1 GCA_027064515.1 Sulfurimonas sp.
TATTTACTCAGAAAGAGTAATATAACTTTGAATCTGCATACGCTTAAGATCAAGTGTAGTGTTATAATCTATTGCATATTCTAATGGTTCTATGCCTACATTTGAAAGTTTCATAACTGCCTTACATTGAATAGTTGCTCTCTTTTTATCCTTTTGACTATCTAACTCTTTTGTATTCTCAAAAGTGATTCTTACTTTTTTTATTTCCGTTTTATCAACAAAGCCCTGCTCAAGGAGAAGATTTTTAATAATATCTTTTACACTTTCTTTAACCATAGGCGTATCACAATGCATCTCAATATGTTTTGACACATATCCAGAAACTATCTTATTTGCGAATGATACAGTTACACTTATAATAATAAAAGCTATAAAAATATCCCATACCCATACAGCAATTTTTTTGCCAATACCATACTCTTTTGTCTTTAAATCTTTATAGATACAAAAAAGTAAAAAGAGAAGAGCTACTAACTGAATAAGGAGGCCTAAAAGCATTATCCCCTCCCCCAATGCAACTTTTAAGTGTATAAAATTCAACAAAAGTATCGCAACAAATAGCACTGTTGCAACTGTTGATCTACAACCAAAAAATTTCTTTTTATCTTTTTTTAAGACCTTAGTCTCACTCTCTATTTTTTCTGTTTGCATTTTTTATCCTTGTTTTTGTTTTTGTTGTAGAAGTATATATTTTCAGGGCGACGACATCAGTTCGTTTTGTTACAAATATTCTATTTAAAAGGCATTTTTGAAAGAATAATCTCTTTTTGATCAACATACTGTTGGCAATTTTTACCACCTAAAGCTTTACAGGTCTGTTTCCATAACTTTGAATGTCCATCATCTTGAGCAGATTTTTTATATTGATGCAGCTTAAAAAGAAGCGCATGAGCATACTCATGTGCTATAACATCACTCAGTATATAATCAAAACTCTCTTGCATCACCTTTTTATTTAAATAAATCGTAATTTTTCCATTCTCATAACTTGTAAGCCCATAGAGTCGTCCCGGAATTTTATCAGTTATGACAATAGGAAATTTATAAGAAAAACCAAATCTATTTTGCATATTTTTCAGTACTTCCTGTTCTTTTTTTGCTATTTTGTCTTTATAGTCTTGTTGTAGAGGTGAAGATGTAAAGATATAGCTCTCATAGCTATTGTAGGCAATAAAAGAGAGAGCAACTACTATAATAATCAAAAAAAGATACTCTAACTGTTTTTTCATAAACTCTTAACGCTTTTTAATATAGTAATGGTTCTCTTTAATCATAAAAGTATATTTACTTCCGGTAGTATCATGCAACCATTGTATATATGCTGCCATACGCATAGTATCTAATAGATCAGGAGTTAAAACACAGCCACTATCTTTACACAAAGAACCTGCATGTGATTTTCTACTTTTTTTATCAAAAAAATCTGGATAAAAATTATTTACATCATCGGCAAAATAGAGATACTCTTCCATAGTCAAAGGACCGTAAAGTTTTTCATCCTTTAGGCTTATCTCTTGTGGGAGTGGATCTGTCGGTAAGATTTTTTTTGCAAAGTCACTCTCTTGTAGTGAAGTTGTTTGTGTAGATTGTTTTTGTGTCACTGGCTTATAATACTCTGCTTGTGATGTTGTCGTATGCGTATCAACTCTATATAGCAACAAAAATATAATAATGCCAAGAAGCAACAAAACCAAATACTCATACAATCCCCAAACTCTCCAAAAGGTCCAAACCGTACTGTTATCATACTCTGTATCTAAAGGGTCAGTTGTATTCTCTTGCAATTTATAATCATTTTTATAATATTTACGTGAAAACTGTGACATTATTCAAAATCATCTTTCGTCAATGACTCATTTTTAAAATAGTTGACTTTTGCTCCGCTGTCTTTGAAATAATAGCTCCAAAATGTTTTGAGCTGTTTTAATTTTGAGAGATCTTCCTCTCCTAAAACACGCACATAGACAGTAGCACCATTGAGTTGTAAATTTACACCTCTTTTTTTATTTTGATGCTTAAACTCTTCATAAAATGTTTTTGAAGCGAGATTTGGAACAAGATCAAAATCACTAATCGTATCTATATTTTTCATTGTTGAATATATAAGGATTCTATCACCTTTTTTGAGATTTAAACCATCTAAAAAATTGTCTAAATTCAACACGATTTCATCAGAAGATGTTGACATATCTTTTATAATAGTTTTCAAATCTGTACTTGTGGCATTGTAAACATAACCAGAGGTTGAGTATTGTTGAAGCATCGTTACATCTGCACCACCTACAGCGACTACTTTTACATCTATTTTCTCTTTTTTAAACTTTTCAATCTCATCTTTTGCCACTTTTGCATCATTAATCTTGGCGCCATCTGTAAAGACCATAATAGTTTTTTTACTTTTACTCTCAAACGGTAGTAATTGCTCTGCTTTTTTCAATCCACTCCCTAAATATGTGTCATTTTTTGAAACTTTTATAGCTTTTACAATAGAGAG
>JAMOPL010000071.1 GCA_027064515.1 Sulfurimonas sp.
TAGAAACTAACCCTGCAATTATTATCAAAATAGAGATAACAGTAGCAAAGATAGGTCTGTTTATAAAAAATTTAGAAAACATCTATTTTCCTTGTACTTCTGTAGCATTTATAGTTTTATCTACAACTACTTCGCCACCTGGTTTAAGTCTAAAAAAGTTATTTATTATCACTCTGTCGCCACTTCTCAAAGGTCCACCTGCAACTACAAATTTATCTCCACTTACATTGCCTACAACTACTGGACGAACACCTACATGACCATGATCTTCTATGAAAACAATAGTTCCTAAAGGATTTTGAAGTACCGCTTTTTGTGGTATTGTGATGATATTTTTTTGGATAATATTATTTGTAATTACTCTTACAAATTGACCAGCCATTAAATAGTCATCTTTGTTGTCAAAAACAGCTCTCATTTTTACTATGGCTGTTTGGTTATTTGTATTAACATCTATAAAATCAACAACACCCTCTTTTTTTAGAACTTTGCCATCTACTTCTAGCTGAACTTTTATATTTGCATTATCTTTTATGCTCCAAATATGATTTTTAATTTTTTTATAATCACTCATAGGTGCAGAAAATTCTATATAAACTTTATCTTTTTGAGTTATCTCTATAAGTTTAGTTGGAGGTGTATTTGAAACTAAATCACCTATATCAACCTGTTTTAAACCGATAATTCCACTAATAGGTGCTTTTACTTTAGTATATCCTAAGTCAATTCGTGCCTGTTTGAGTTGTGCTTTGGCTAAAGAGACTGCTGCTAAACTCTGTTGATATGATGAAAGTGCATTATCTCTTTTTTCTGAAGATACTGCTTTTTGAGAAAAAAGTTTTTTTACTCTTTTCCAATTTCTTGTAGCGTTATTCAGAGTAGCACTGCTCATATTTAAAGATGCTTTTACCGCATTAAATCTTGCTTTATATATGTCATCTTCTATTTGATAAAGCAGATCACCTTTATTTACTTTTTGACCCTCTTTAAAGTTTTTTGATTCTAAAATACCTAAAGCCCTAGATACAACTTGCACTTTTTTATATGCTTTTACCGTTGCTGGGTACTTTAAAGTGATAGGTAAAACTGTAGGATTAGGAACTATGTAAATATCAGCTTTTGGTATTGGCATCTTATGTGCTCCAGCAGGTGGTCCACCTGCAAAAACTGTAGTTGCTCCAAGCATTAGAGTTGCACTTAAAAGTGAACTAATTAAATTTGTTTTTCTCATTTGATAAAATCCTTAATATTTTTATTTGTATTGTAGTAATAAGAGGCATACGCTATTTGCAGATTATTTAATGCTGTTTCATATTGAGCTTTAGCTACTGTTTTTATACTCAAAGCATCCAAATATGTTACATAATCAACAAGACCTGCTTCATATTTTTCTGAAACAGTCTCAAATGCAGATGCAGAAGATGTTAGTGAACTTTTTGCACTTTGTATTTGAGCTTTTACTGTCTCTATTTTTAAAAGTGAAAGTTCAACATTTATGTTTTGTTCATCTTCTAGTTGCTCTATCTTTTTATTGAGTGCATCTTTTTGTATAAGAATTGATTCTTTTTGTTTTGAAATAGTTCCATTATCGTAAAGTCTCATATTAAGAGTAAGCATAACTACATTTTGATTGTAAAGAGTAGGAGCATGAGGAACTTCTCTACCATAATCATATACACTATAAGTATCTTCCAGTCGTAATTGTGGAGAATATAGAGCATTTAAACTATCTGCAGTAAATGTTAGTGATGATGCATTAGCTTGGAGTGACAAGATAGCATCACTCAGCTCTTTTTGAATATCTTGTGGAATTTTTATAGATGAGTTATCTAAAGTATCAATCTTTTTGCCAACTTTAATACCAAGAAGTTTTTTTAAAGATAGTAGCTGATACTCCATAGAGCTTATTTTATAGGTATTGTTACTATAAGCAGCTTTTAATCGATCAACATCATCTTTCGTAACAGAACCAACAGCAAAAAACTTTTTTATTCTCTCAAGACTAGCAAAAAGTTGCTTATCTGTCTCTTGTAGTGCATCAAGTGTTGATTTTGCACTTTTTATATTATAAAAGTCTTGAACAATTTGTAATTGTAAACTTTTTTTATAAGCTAATGAACTATATTCTGATGATTTAAGAACAGCTTTATTTTGCTTGATAGTGTTAGATTTTCTTCCACCATCATATATATCAACTCCAACTTTTGCATAAGCACTATATGTATCTCCAGCTTGAAAAGGGGTAGCATCATCATCTCTTTTATAAAATGCTCCTGCATCTATAGTTGGATAATAGGCACTTTGTGAAGATTCTACTTCACTCTTTTTTGCTTGTTCTGTTAAAACATTTGAAGCAACTATTTTATTATTAGAAGTTGCAAACTCTAGTAATGAATGTAAACCATCTGCATATATAAATGCAGGTATGATTAAAAATGATATTTTTTTCTTCATTTTATCCCCTAAGATATTATCTTACTAGAAAGATAACATAGAATTACTTAAATATATCTTCCCAGTAAGATATATATATGCTATAATTCAGTTATGAAAAAAAAATATTTAGATACTTTATATGAAACTACATTAAAAAAAGAAAATAGTGTACTTACATTGAGTTTGTCAATAGCTTTGTTATATAAACATATATTTAATCAAAATGCACATTTTTTACAAACAGATTATAATTTAACACATTCAGAAATTGATGTATTGGCTGCATTGTCTAATTATAAAATTATGACTCCAACAGATCTGTATGAAGCAACAATCTTTTCATCGGGTGGTATGACAAAGATTTTGAATAAATTAGAACAAAAACAATTTATATCAAGAGTTCCATCAAATAAAGATAAAAGAAGTAAGCTAGTGAAACTTGAACCAAAAGGTGAAGAGATATTTCAACGTTGTTTAGTGGATATTCTTAAAATAGATAACAAAATATTTTCTGTATTGGATACAAAGGAGAAAGAATCATTTGAAAAGATTTTAAGAAAACTTGTTTATTCTACATTTAAGTAAGGCTAAACTAATATAAAAAATATCAAATTTTTTTGGAATCTCAAGCTATGAAGCAAAATTTAATATAACAGCACAGACTCATTAAAAGGAATGTAACAGATGGTAATAATAGTAGATAAAGTACAAAAAAGAAAAGATATAGCACTCTCTTGTAAAGAGTTAGATTTTCAAACTCAATGTTTTGAGGGGTATTACTCTTGGTTTGAAAAGATTATAGATGATGCTATATTTGAACTTATAGAGGTAAAAGATAATGTCTAAACTATTTTTACTATTACTTCCTTTCTCTTTATTTGCAGAAGATTTAAAAACAATACTTTCATACTCTATGCAAAACAATGCGCTAGTAAGTGCTAAAACTTTTACAAAAGATGCACAATCTAAAGAGCTTAAATCTTTAGAAAATTCCTATTATCCAACTATTGATTTAGGAGCTTACTATCAAAGAACAGATGAGCGAACACCTATGCAAGCTGGAACTGTTTATAGTGGATTTGCAAAGATAGGTTTTGATATATATGATGGAGGAAGAAAATCTGCACAAGTGAAACAGAAAAAAGATGCACTACATTCAAGTAGTTTAGATATAAATGCTCAAAAAAGAGTTTTATCTTTAGAGATAGTTCAAGACTTTTTTCTCATTAAAAATTTCAATGCCTCTTTAATTTCACTTCAAGAGGCTCAAAAATCACTTACTGCACAACTCCAACGTGTGAATAGATTTTATGAGGCACAACTAGCTACAAAAGATGATGTAGATAGGTTACAAGCTGTCTATGATACAAATATATATGAGATAGAATCTTTGAAATTTAATATACTTTCAACGAAACACTCTTTAGAGTTAAAAGTTGGCAAAAAAATAGATGTTTTAGACAACTCTCATTTTAAAAACTTAGAAAATATAGAGTATGAGATAGCTGATTATATTCAATCTTTAGAGTTGAAACAATCGGCTATAAAACACTCTGCTAACTCTATTGATAGTATCTATTATCCTCAAATTAGAGTGGAAGATACTTATAGTATTTATGCTTATGGTGGAACAGATTCAAAACATCCAGAGGGTTTAGATAATCAAAATAGATTACTATTAAGTGCAAATCTAAGACTTTTTGATAATGCAACTATTGGAGAGATGAAACAATCAGTTGAGTTAAATGCTATGGCACTCTCTCAAGAGATAGAGTATCAAAAATCTACTCAAAAGATGAACTATGATTTGTCATTATTGAGAATAAAAACAAGTAGAGTAAAAATAGAGAGTGCATTAAGTGCTTTAAACTCTGCAAAAAGTGCATTTGAGAGTGTTGAGAAAAAATATGATGCAGGGATTGTGGATAATGTGGTCTATCTTGATGCTTTGAGTGCTAAAACAAATGCAACAGCACTCTATGAAAGTTCAAAAAATGATTTAGAGATAGCTTATGCTATCTACTATTTTTATAGTGGAAAAAATATTGAGGAGTACCTATAATGAAAAAAGTTCTAGGATTAGTTATTTTAGTAGTAAGTTTACAAGCACAAGAGGTATATGCAACATTTGATGTTTATGCAAAGAAGAGTGCAAACTTAGCATTTGATAGTAGTGGAACAGTCAATAAAATATATGTAGGAGTTTCTACAGAAGTTACAAAAGGAACACGCTTAGTAAACTTAAATAATGATGATTTAAAAGCCTCTTTAAATATTGCACAAAAAGTGATAGATAATGTAAAAGTAACTTTGAAGTATGCTAAAAAAGATTATCAGAGACAGCTCAAGATAAAAAATATTATTGATGCTTCTAAATTTGATAAATATGAGTTAAATTATGAAAGAGCAAAAGTGGCACTCTCTCAAGCAAGAGCCAACTATAAATATAAGAAGACTCTTCTCTCTAAAACTACTCTTTATGCACCTTTTGATGGAACAATATTTGAAAAAAGTGTCGAAGTTGGAGATGTTGTGAATGGAATGATGTTGCGAACAATTTATAAAATTCAAAGTACAACAGAAAGAAAACTTATTTTAGCATTTGACCAAAAGTATCATAGTATTGTAAAAGTTGGTAATACGTTCAAATATACTCTTGATGGAGCAGAAAATAATTATGAGGGAACAATATCTAAAATATACCCCTCTGTAAACAGGAAAAATAGAAAAATAATTGCTGAGGTTAATGCAAAAGATTTTATGGTTGGACTTTTTGGCGAAGGGTATATTATTGTACCTGATAAAGAGTAGTCTAATATGTATAAATATGCGATAAACAAACCAATTGCAACATTAATGTATGTTGTAACTCTAGTAATATTTGGATGGATGAGTTTTAACTCAATGCCCTCTGCACTTTTTCCAAATATAGATTTTCCAATGGTAACGGTAAAAACTGTTTACCCTGGAGCGCAAGCAAGTACGATAGAATCACAAGTAACAGATAAAATAGAGGAAGCTATATCAAGAATAGGTGGTATAGATAGTATAACTTCTACAACAAGTGATGGTGTGAGTGTCGTAATGGTAAAGTTCTTTTTAGAACGTTCTATTGATGAAGCTACAAATGATGTTCGAGATAAAGTATCAGCAGTAATTTTACCAAAAAATGCAAAAACTCCTCTTGTAAGTAAGCTAGATATTGGAGGGGCTTCTGTTATTAATATCTTTTTAACAGCAAAAAATGACACAATAAAAAACCTTATGTTATTTGCAGATGAAAAAGTTAAGCCGAAACTTCAAAAGATAAATGGTGTTGGCGCTATCAATATTATAGGATATAAAGATAGAGAGATTAAAATTTTTCCAGACCCTAAATTATTAAATAAATTTAATATTACAGTTCTTGAATTAAATGGAATAATAGCACGAGAAAATGTAAAAATAGATGGTGGAAAACTGATAAATGTTACTCAAGAGTTTATTCTTAAAACAAAAGCAGATGCACCGAGTATAGAAGAGTTAGAAAATATAAAGATAAAAGGAAATATAAAACTCAAAGATATAGCAAGAGTGGAAGATACTCTTAGTGATGCCAAAAGTTATGCTTCTTATAATGGTGTAGAGGGTGTTATGCTTGAAGTTCAAAAAATTTCAGGAACAAACACGATAGATATAGTTAAAAAAGTAAAAGAGAGTGTTCCTGCTTTAGTAGAGTTAGCTGGAGATAGATTTGAGGTAAAAGTTTTAAATGATACTTCTCCTTTTATAATTCACTCTCTTGAAGATGTAAAGTTTGACCTTATTTATGGAGCTATCTTAGCATCTATTATCGTTTTTATATTTTTAAGAAATTTAACAATTACATTAGTTTCTGCACTCTCTATACCTGCTTCTATATTTGGTACATTTGCTTTAATGGATTATATGGGATTTGACCTAAATAAGATGACATTAATTGGTCTTACTTTAGCGATAGGGATTATTATAGATGATGCGATTGTTGTTATAGAAAATATATATAAAAAACAGGAAGAGGGTTTAGGAAAAATGGAATCTGCTATTGAGGGAACAAAAGAGATGGCATTTACTATTTTAGCTATCTCTGCAATGCTGTTAGCTGTATTTATTCCAGTATCATTTATGAGTGGTATCGTAGGGAAATTTTTTGAGAGTTTTGCTATGACAGTTGGTTTTGCAATAATTATCTCCTATACTATCGCTCTTAGTTTTATTCCTTCTCTAAGTGCAAGAGTTTTACATAAAGGCGAAAGTAAATTTTATGATATTACGGAGGGAGTATTTCGTTTTATTGAGAAAGTTTATGAAGTGATTTTAAGAGTAGTTTTAAGATTTAAAATTATAACACTTATTTTAGTTTTTGGAATATTTTTTCAATCTTTAAGTCTCTTTCCAAAAATTGGTATGGATTTTATACCAAAAGAGGATGCTTCAGAGTTTGAGATAAAGATAAAAGCAAGTGCTGGAATCTCTTTAGAGAAGATGATTAAAGACTCTAAAGAGGTGGAAGAGTTAGTAAGAAAAAATAAAAATGTTTTATATACGACTTTAAGCGTTGGATATACCTCTTCACAAGAAAAGCATAAAGCTATTATCTATGTAAAATTAAAATCAAAAATGCAGAGAAAATTCAATCAAGAACAGATTATTCAAAGTTTTAGAAAAGAGTTAAAACTATTTGAGAAAAAGATGTTTATAACTGCTTCTGCAATACCAAGTATTAAAGGTACAGGTGTATCTGTTCCCTATCAAATAGTATTAAAATCAGATTCTTTTGAGGATTTAGAGATAGCGAGTAAAAACCTAACAGAGTATTTAGCTAAAAAAGAGGGCTTTGCAGATATAGATACAAATCTTGATGATGCTAAACCACAGATAGATATAAATATATTGCGAATAAATGCAAACCGTTTAGGTATTTCAGCCTCAGATATTTCACAAGCTATTGCAGTAGCATTTTCTAGTGATTTAGAGATATCCTATTTTGAAGAGAATGGAAAACAGTACAATATCTCACTGAGATTTAATGATGAGAATAGAGTAAGTTTAGAAGATATAAAAAAGATTCAACTACGAGCATCTAATGGAGAGTTGGTTTATTTAGATGGTTTAGTTAAGTTTACTACATCAAAAGCACTCTCCTCTATCAATCATTTTGATAGAGAGAGACAAGTAACTGTTTATTCTGACCTATTTGGATTAGATTTAGGGGGTGCTGTTGCCTATACTAAAGAGGGTATTGATGATTTAATGCCAAAAAGTGTTGTCTATCGATTTACAGGGTTTGCAGAAGAGATGGTAAAAACAGGACAAGCTTTCGGACAAGCTTTAGGACTTTCTGTTATCTTAATGTTTATTATCTTAGCTATTTTATATGAATCATTAATTCAGCCTATTATCATAATGATAGCACTCCCTTTAAGTATTATCGGAGTGATGTTAGCACTTTATTTTAGTGGCTTACAGTTTAGCTTATTTGTAATGATAGGATTTATGTTACTTATGGGAATGGTTGGAAAAAATGCTGTACTTTTAGTAGATTTTGCAAACGGAGCGATAGAGAGAGGAAAAACAGCAGATGAAGCCCTTATAGAAGCTGGAGAAAAACGTTTACGTCCTATTCTAATGACCACAGTGGCTATGATGTTTGCTATGCTTCCATTAGCTATTGGCGACGGTTTAGGAAGTGAAACAAAAGCTCCTATGGCTATATCTATTATGGGTGGGTTGTTTAGTTCAATGATATTAACGCTATTAGTAGTGCCAGTAATGTACAGACTTATAAACCCACTTGATAGATGGCTTCGTAAGTGGTATGAAATTAAAAAAGAAAAGGAGAGTAAAAGATGTTAAAAGGTTTAAAAAATTATATTGCAATGATATTAGTTGCTGTGTTAGTTGGAGTTTCTGGATATTTTATATATATCAAGATAAATGGTAAAAAGTTACCAGAGGGTTTAATAGCAAGTAGTGGTAGGGTTGATGGGGATTTGATTTTAATCAATACAAAATATCCCGCAAGAATAGAAAATATTTTTGTAAAAGAGGGAGATAAAGTTACTGAGAATCAGATAGTAGCTACACTTACCTCAAATGAGTTTTTAAGTAAATATAAAAGCTTAAATGAAGCGATAAACTCTATAAAAGATGAAAAACTATCATTCGCACAAACGATAGAGGCTTCTCAGATGGAGCTAAAACTTTTAGAAAAAACGCTTCCAAATTTGGTAAAGATAAAACAAGATGATTTAAAAACCATCAAAAAGAGTTTGCATAGTATGAAGTTAAAAATTCAAACTGCCAATTTTAATTGTGAACAGTGTGAAAGAGAGCATAAAAGATATACAAAACTTTATAAGACAAAAACTATATCTTCTGAAAAATTTGAGCTTGTAAATCTGAAATATAAAACTACGAAAAAAGAGTTAGAATCATTAAAAGTAGAAAAAGAAAAGCTTTTAAGCTCTGTTAATATTGGGAAAACTTCTTTACAAATTCAAAAAGACAATCTTAAAAAGATAGATATTTTAAAACTAAATATTCAAGCATCACAAACAAAATTACAATCACTTGGTGCTAAAATAAGACAACTAGAAGCCAATAGAGATGAAGTACAAGCTATGATAGATGAGTTGACTCTAAAATCACCAATAGATGGTTTTGTGATAGAAAAAATTGGAAATAAGGGCGAGGTAGTAGGTGCTGGTATGGGTATTATAACTCTGAGTGATACAAACTCCTACTATCTTAAACTCTTTATTGACACTATGAATAATGGTAAAATAAAAATAGGCGATGAAGCTGTTATATTTTTAGATTCAAATCCAGATAAACCTATAAAAGCGAAAGTGGTTCGTATAGCTCAAAAGGCAGAGTTTACACCAAAAGATGTAAGTGTTAGAAGTGATAGAATCCAAAGAGTTTATGCAGTTCGTTTAAAACCTCTAAAATATAACCCAATTTTAAAACTTGGAATCCCTGCTATTGGAATCATTGGAGTTGATGGGACAAAACTGCCAAACTCTTTAGATGAAATTCCTGAGATTTAACTATGTTAGAAGTAAAAGATTTGGCTGTATCTCATAAAAAAAAGCTAGCTATTAAAAACTTAAACTTTAAAGTAGATAATGGAGAGATTCTAGGTTTCATCGGAGCTGATGGAGCTGGAAAAAGTTCAGCATTAAATGCTATTGCAGGAGTGATAAGGTTTGATGGTGAGATAAGCTACAATGAGTTTAGTTATAAATCACCCAAAGAGGCACAAAAAGTTAAGCACGATATTGGATATATGCCTCAAGGGATAGGACTTGTTCTGTACAAAACTTTAACCATAAAAGAGCATTTAGATTTTTTTACAGATATTAGAGATATAAAGATAGACAAAGAGTTTTTAGAGTACAAAAAGAATCTTTTATCTATGGCAGGACTTGAAAAGTTTTTAGATAGACGAGCTGGTGATTTGAGTGGTGGTATGATGCAAAAATTATCTCTTGTTTGTACTATGCTTCATCGTCCTAAACTTCTGATTTTGGATGAACCAACTACTGGAGTTGATCCACTGAGTAGGATTGAACTTTGGGAGATTTTACAGCAGAGTGCAAAAGAGTTCAATACCATCTCTATAATAAGCACAGCCTATATGGGCGAAGCTTCAAAAATGGATAATATTTTGCTCTTTGATGAGGGTGAGATTATCGCTAGAGGAAATTCAGAGCAACTCATAGAAGAGATTAAACCTTTTGTTTATGACAAAATAGAGACAGATAAAAAATCTATTACTATATCTAACACCACATACTGCTTGGAAAATTTAGAGAATCAACATCAAGAACCAACACTAGAATCACTATTTTTTGTGAATGCTTTAAAAAAAGATAGATTATTGCCAAAGTTACAAATTGCCAAATCTAAAGAGAGCATAGATAAAAATGTTGTTGTGATGAAAGCTACTAAAATTACTAAAAAATTTGGTGATTTTTATGCAAACAGAGATGTAGATTGTGAACTTAAAAGTGGTGAAATTTTAGGGCTTTTAGGGGCGAATGGAGCAGGAAAAACTACATTTATAAAAATGCTTTTAGGCTTACTTCCTCTTGATGGTGGAGAGTTAGAACTCTTTGATAAAAAAATCAAAAGTAGTGATGATAGAAATAAGCTAAAATCTCAAATAGGCTATGTGAGCCAACACTTTGCTCTTTATGATGATATGACTGTTAGAGAAAATATGATGTTTTTTGCTTCTATTCATAAAATAGAGACTTTAAAAGCTATAAAATTAATTGACAATTATTCAAAAGAGTTAGGATTTGAAAAATATTTAGATGAGATGCCAAAGAGTCTGCCACTAGGAATTAACCAAAGATTCTCTTTAGCAGTTTCTATTTTGCATGAACCAAAAGTTCTGTTTCTTGATGAACCTACAAGTGGAGTTGATGCTATTGCTAGGGCTCAGTTTTGGGAACTTTTAAAAGAGTTGAAAAACAAAAGAGGTATATCTATACTGATTACCACACACTATATGAGTGAAGCTGAATTTTGTGATAGAGTGGTTCTACTCAAAGATGGAGAAAAAATCGCTGATAATTCAGTTGAGAATTTTTATAAAGAATTTCCAGATGCAAAAAGTTTTGAAGAGATTTTCTTGGAGTATTTCAGATGAGATTAAGAATTGTAAAAGCCTATTTTATAAAAGAGATGATAGAGTTAATAAGAACAAAAATGATAATGATGCCTTATCTAATGCCACTTTTAATTGTAATACTCTTTGGTTATGGTATAAAAATGCAGGTTACAGGAGTAAGAACGCTGATACTTGATAATGATAATTCGCAAATATCAAGGAAAATGATACTTAAATTTGAACACTCAAAATATTTTACAACAACAGTTGAAAATATGAGTGAAAAAGATGCTCTAAGAGAGATGAAAAAGGCAAATATTGATGCTATTATCATCATCCCATCATCATTTGAGAAGAACTCCCTAAAAGGGGTAAAAACAGAAATAGGTGTTTTTATAGATGCCTCTTTTCCCTCTCGTTCAACCACCATAAGTAACTATATTCAAGGTGTTGTTATGGATTTGGCAAATGATTTTAATATTGATAGCAGAGGAGTGATAAATATAAATACAAGAAATCTTTTTAATCAAGCTCTAAGAGATGAGGAGATGATAGTCCCTGGACTTATTGGTATGGTTCTGCTTATAAGTCCAGCCATTTTAACAGCACTTATAATTGCAAGAGAGAAAGAGGAGGGAACTATTTTTAACTTTTACTCCTCCTCAGTTTCAAAGGGGGAATTTTTAGTAGCAAAACTATCAGCAATCTTTTTTCTTGTATCAATAGCTATATTTGTCATCTTTCTAGTAGCCTCCTATCTCTTTGATTTACCATTTCGTGGAAGTTTTTTTCTTTTTTGGTTAGCGAGTGAACTGTATGTTTTTGTAGCACTTGGATTTGGGCTATTGGTATCCATAATATCATCATCTCAAATTATCGCTATTATTGTTACACTTATGCTTACAATTTTACCTGCTTTTATGTATTCAGGTATGATAATGCCAATTAGTTCTATGAGTGGAGAAGCTTTTATCACTGCACATATCTACCCTGTGATGTATTACAATCATATCATTTATGATACTTTTTTAATAGGGCAAGGGTTTAACTCACCTACAATTATCTCTTATTTGCTATTACTATTTGGTTATGGTATTGTACTTTTTATATTAGGCTTATTACTTCTAAAAAAGGAGATAAAATGAAGATATTTTTCACTATATTGTTAAAAGAGTTAATAAGTTTTTTTCGCTCCTTTGGTTTGGTTATTTTAGTAATATATTTTTTTACAGCAGAGATTTATGTAGCAGCAACTGGTATGGAGATAGAAGCAAAAAATGTTGCAGTTGGAGTTGTAGATAAAAGTGCAGGTGGAATGAGCAAAAAGATTTTATCAAATCTGCACTCACCAGAATTTCAAACACCAAAATCTTACAAATCACAAAAAGAGTTAAGTGATGCAATTTACAACAAAGATATTATGGTTGGTATGATTTTTGATGAACAATTTGAAAAAGATTATTATAAAAACCTAAATCCAACTATAAATATTCTCATAGATTCTACCACAGCGTCGCAAAGTTTAATGGCAATAGGGTATCTTCAAAATATTATTATGAAATTCAACAACTTAAAACTCCCTGTTGAGCTAAAAATGCACAAACTTTTTAATCAAAATGCTGATATAAAACTTTTTATGGGTGTGAGTGAACTTTTATCTGTTATCACTCTACTTACAACTATTTTAACCGCTATCGCTTTTGTAAAAGAGAAAGAGAGTGGTACTTGGGATATTATGCTTTTAATGCCTGTGAATCCTAAGCTTATTATCTTAGCCAAATCACTCTCTCAAATTATTATCATAATGATTGGTGTTGTTTTAAGTGTTGGATTGATTCTATTTCAATCCT
>JAMOPL010000072.1 GCA_027064515.1 Sulfurimonas sp.
GAGTAGTCACTTCTTACATTTATATCTATGAGTTCTTTGGGAGGTTTTGAGAAGTTTATATGGTGTTGTAGGTAGTAAAGTATCATATCTGTATTGTAGATTCTTTGCTCAGTTTCTTCACTAAATCTATAATTATTATACCACTCTCTTAAAAGGTTTCTATCTATATCTTCTACATCATAATAGTTTATAAGTTCATTTAGTTCATCTTCATTTATACCTATCATATCATTTAGTTTAGGATTCAGTGAAAGATTCTTACCTATGTTAAACCCACTTGTTACATCATACATAACCATGGGAGTTACACCTGTTATAAACATCTTTTTAAGTGGGGAATTTTCTGCTCCTGTTCCACTTTTTAGTAGTGTAAAAAACTCTTTAAAGAATGCTGTCTTTTCACTTACTACACCTTTGTAGTTTGTTTTATCTAAGAGTAAAAGTCTATTTGCGAAATGGTCGTATTCATCTATGAGAATATAAAGTTTTTTATCTGGATAATCTTTAAAATAGCTTATGATATTTTCTAATGTAAATTTAGGATTCTCTTCTACTTTTACATCTAAATTATATCTTTTTATAAAACTATTTACTACAAGTTTAATATTATGTTTAAAACTATCACTTACATCCTCAACACTAACACCACTAAAATCAAATCTTAGTATATGATAACTATTTTTCTCTTTTGTAGGATTCTTACCTATGTATGTATCTTTAAAAAGGTGATTGAACTGTTCTTTATAAAAAACATCATAATAGTAGTGTAGCATAGAGATTAAAAGAGATTTTCCAAACCTGCGAGGACGAAGAAACATAGAGTATCTTTCTAAATCTTCTAATGTTTCTATATACTTTGTTTTATCTATAAAATAATAATTACTCTCTTTTAAAAGTTTGAAATCGCTTATGCCGTATGGTAGTTTTTTCATACATTTTCCCCAAACCGTTCATTTATCCCTCTATATTTTTTAGGTAATTTATCTATAAACGACATTAAAGAATCTTGTAGCTCAAATCTTGTAGCACCTTTTTCCTCTAACTCTTTTTGTATCTTATTTACCTCATCAACTCTTTTTTGAGTATCTGGATGATGTGAAGTTAAATCTTTTCCATAACCTCTAAACCCAGGTGGTAGTTCCATTGTTGATATATCTATATTTTCATAAGTTACTGTTGGCATAGTATCATCTTCATTGCACCAAGATGTTATAGTTCTTTTCAACCAATTAGCATCATCCCTTTTTGGATAATCCTCTCTTGAGTGAGCTCCCCTACTCTCTGTTCTAAGCAATGCTCCATAAGCAACAGTAAGTGCAACTTTTAACATCTTTTGAGTTCTATAAGCATTTACTAAAGCAGGATTTGCTGCACGAGATTTTGAACGGAAAACTTCTATATTTTTACTTCTTTTTAAAAGCTCCTCCAATTCACTCACTGCTTCTTGTAAATCATCCCCATTTCTAAAGATTCCAACTTTTTCCATCATAATCTCTTCCATACGGCGACGAAGAACATAAGCATCTTCCCCATTCTCTTTAGTTAAAAGAGCATCAATTTTATCCTGTTCTATCTTGATAAATTTTTCCACATTTTGAGTATGGATACTCATAGCACTCTCATCAGATTCTATATAGTCACTAATATATTCAGCTACTAACATTCCAGATACAACTGTTTCACTCACAGAGTTTCCACCAAGACGATTAAAACCATGCATATCCCAACAAGCTGCTTCACCACAAGAGTAAAGAGCTTTGAGAGTTTGAGATTCTCCCGTGTATTTTGTTCTAATTCCACCCATTGAGTAGTGTTGTGTTGGACGAACGGGAATCCAATCAACAGCAGGGTCAATACCTAGAAAACTTTCACAAATCTCTTTCACTTCACGAAGATTTTTCTCAATATGTTCTCTTCCAAGAATCGTAATATCTAACCAAAGATGATCCCCATAACGGCTTTTTACACCCTTACCTTTTCTCATATGTTCAGTCATTCTACGACTCACAACATCACGAGAAGCTAACTCTTTTTTATCTGGCTCATAATCTGGCATAAATCTATACCCATCTTTATCTAAAAGAAGTCCACCATCACCACGACAACCCTCAGTTGTAAGAATCCCAACTGGAACAATCGCAGTTGGATGAAACTGTATCGCTTCCATATTTCCCAATGTTGCCACACCAGTTTCAAGTGCGAGGGCTTGACCCATCCCTTGACAGATAATCGCATTTGTTGAAACACTATAAATACGACCATATCCACCAGTAGCAACAGTAGTAGCTTTTGCTATATAAGCAACAAGTTCCCCATTCATCAAATTTCTAGCAACTGCTCCAAAACAGCGACCATTTTCATGAATCAAAGAGATAGCTTCAAGTCTTTCATGAACCTCAACTTTCTCTTTTTTCGCTTTAT
>JAMOPL010000073.1 GCA_027064515.1 Sulfurimonas sp.
TTTATCAATGATAAAGATTTAGAACAATTTAAATGTATTATTCCTAGAGGTATCACTGATGAAATTTAATGAAAAAAGATTGATGTTCAATGAGTAGTTATAAACCACCTTATAAGATAACTTCTAAGATATTAAAACTTACAAGTGAAATATCTGAACTAATATCAGATATAAAATATATAGATAAAAATTATAGCACTCTTACACTTCGTAAAAAAAATAGAGTGAAATCTATTACTGGTACTTTACAGATAGAGGGAAATACATTTGATGAAGCTAAAGTTACAAATGTGATAAATGGTAAAACTGTATTTGGGACTATGAGAGAGATAGAAGAGGTAAAAGGTGCTGTAAAAGCTTATGATTATCTAAATAAATATAATTATAAAAATGAAAAAGATTTACTAAAAGCACATAAATTTTTAATGGAAAAACTTCTTGATAATGCAGGAGCATATAGATATACAAATGTTGGAGTTGGTGGTAAAGATGGTGTAACCCATGTAGCCCCACCACCAAATATGGTACCACAACTTATGGGAGATATTTTTGAATGGTTAAAAACTACTGATGAACATCTACTTATAGTAAGTTGTATATTTCACTATGAATTTGAATTTATACACCCTTTTAATGATGGAAATGGTCGTATAGGGCGACTTTGGCAAACAGTGATACTAAAATCATTTAAAGAGTTGTTTAGCTTTATACCCATAGAAAGTATGGTTAGAAATAATCAAAAACTTTACTACAAAGCATTAGAAGATTCAGGAAGCATAGGAGAAAGCACCCCATTTATAGAATTTATGTTAGATATTATAGATAAATCATTAAAAGATTATATCAAAGAAAGTAAAAATAATGTCCCTTTAAAAGTCCCTAAAAATGTCCCTAAAAAAAGACTAGATGAGGTTGTAAATCTTATGAAAGCAAACAAAAATATAACTATACTAGAGTTATCTAGTAAGTTAAAAGTTACAGATAAAACTATAAAAAGAGATATAGCTAAACTTAAAAATGAAAATAAAGTACAAAGAATAGGTAGTTTGAAAAGTGGGTATTGGGAGATAAAAATATAAATTATGAAAATATATCCAAATTTAAATTTACTAAAACAAAACCTTGGTATAAAAAATATCAACACTGGAAAAATGTTTACACATAATAGTTCTCCTAATGGAATAGTATTTGACGATATAGAACAATTAACTCATATAGGAACAATAGATAATAAAATTGTTTTAAAAAGTGGAACAGAACTGACTTTTAATCAATACAGAGGTCAAGTCAAAGATTTTGATATTTGTAATGCAAATCTTTTTAGGGAAAAAACAAAAGAACAAATTTTTTTACAAATATGCAGAACAATTGCATTTGAAAATTTATTAGGTAAACATCCATATTTGAAATTAATTAAAATTATGAATAGTGAAATTTATATTAATAATACAGCTATTGCCCAACATTATGAATTAAAAACACCATTTCTTGACCTTACTAGTAACTTTGATGTTGCTACTTTTTTTGCTACATCTGAATATAATCCATTAACAAAAAAATATGAACCTTATTCCCATAAGTCTGATTTAGGAGTTATATATGTATATAATGAAATACATAGTTATAGTTCTGAAAATATGTTATTTGAATATATAGGATGGCAAGGATTACCTAGACCAGAGGAACAAAGAGCTAGTATTTATCATTTAACAAATAATGAAGATTTTAATAATATAAAAGGTGTAACAAAATATTATTTTAAACATTCATTAAAAATATCAAAAAAAATATGGAACAAGTTTAAAAAAGGAAAAGTATTATTTCCTAATGATAGTGCGGGTGATTTAGCAAATGAGTGTAAAAAATTAACTTCATTTACACAAGATGAGCTAAATAGTGCTTTATTTAGACTAGGTAAATGGACTGATTTTACATTTAAAGATAATGATATAAAAAAAATATATGAAAAATTAGATATAAATATAGTTAAATCAGCACCTCTTAATTGGAATAACTTAGTAGATACAAGTGAATCCTATTGGTTAGAAAAATTATCGGATATATCAAGTAAAGTTAAATATAGGAAATCAATTTATGTATAATAAATATAAGAAAGTAAACAATGAAATTTAATGAAAAATTAGTATTAAACTCCTACTTATTATCACTATTTGGAGTTGATAGTTTTCAAGAGTATATGGACAATGATAGCCGATTGTCTGGTTTTGAATATTTTTCAAAAGATTTAAAAGATAGTAAACTTGAAGAGCTTAATGATGATGGTAATTCACTTTTTTACGAGGAACTTAAACATAGGTTTAAAAATAAAAAGATTAGTGATGATAAGCTTTTAGAATATGATGAAAATATAGTTAAACATACTAAGATTATGGGTCGTGGT
>JAMOPL010000074.1 GCA_027064515.1 Sulfurimonas sp.
GTTAAATCACAATTTACAGAACTATTATTTTCATTTCCAGTAGAAGAGACTTTATCCCCCTCTACATAGTTATCACTACAACTTACAGAAGTTTCTGAAGGAACATCATCATCATTATTTTTTGTATAATTTTTACTATAATTATCTTCTGCATAGATAGTAGGAGAGGCATTATCCTCTTCTACATAAGCATTTGAATAACCCTTTTCTACATATTTGTTATCTGTCATAATTTACCTTTTTTTGTTGTATATTAGCATAAGATATTTTAAACTATATAAACAGTAACAGTACCAGCTATTAATTCTTCATCAGGATAATTTTCATCATCTCCATCAAGTGCAGTCAAAAAGAAACTTACACCGACATCATAAACTTTTACTTCAAGCTTACAACCTACATGATAACTTCCTTCAGGAAATTTAACATCAGTTATTTCTCCGTTATCATCTCTTATCATATCTACAATAGTATAAGAACTTTTAAGCTGAGTTGAGCTAGTTGAAAGATAGCCAACTGTTAAACCTATTCTAGTTTCGTACCCCTCTAAATCTTTAAATTTTACACCATGTATAGAAACTGTTCTATCATGTGCTTTTTCTAATCTCTTATGTATTGCAATTGATAATGAATTACTTTTTTCTTCTAATATTTTAAAATTTTCATCAACTTCATCTGCTGTAAGTGGTCTGTCTAAGTCTTCACGATATGTTATTGGCATCTTATTTTCCTTTTTACTTAACTAATTTTGCAGATTTTTCTATATACTGCGACATTGATTTTAAATTTTCTGAAATCATCTCTAACTTATCAAAATCTATATTTTTGTCTTTAATCATTTTGTCAAGTATAAGGGCAGAACCATTTAAACCGATAACTTCATCTTCAAGAAATTCATCTTTAACACTTGCCATAGAATCTGTTATTTTACTTGCTAAGATGATACCACTACCTACAGTTGGATTAAAAATCGTAGCTACTTTTCCGATATTATCTAAAGTATCAGTAAGTAAACCATCTTTTAACATTTTCAATATTTTTTCCATTTTTTTCCTTTTTTACATTGTTTTACTACCCTCATATGAGGATAGTTTTTTTTAACCTATGAATGTAAATTCATGTACAGCTTTTCTGATATTTCCATCTTTTTCAGCTTTTTCAAATCTTACTACACCATTTGAATCAACTATTTTAAGAGTTTTAGGAGTACGGTCACTACCACCATAAACAATGAAAGCACGACCTATAACAGCAGGTTTTTCAAATTTAATCACTATATTTTGTGACTCTTCACCATTGTAAAAGAATGCTACATTTTTATACTTCTCTATCTTAGTTTGCCCATCTGTGAGGTGGCTAACACCAAAAGTGTCTTTTGTCTTATAGTAACTTGCTGAAGGAACTTTATATTTTATTTCATCTTGATTAATATCATAAAATCTTAATTCATTTATATAATTACCATTAGATGCAACTGCATCACCCAACTCAAGATGAACACCTGTAACAACTTGTGTATTTTTTGCTTCATAGCGATTAATTTCATCTAAAATGATTTGTCCCTTTTTTGCATCACCTTTTAAACAAACACCACCATGACATGCAAATGTATCATCTAACATATTTGGTAACATCAAAGTATCTAAAGAAGAAGTACCATAGTTTACGATTTTTAGAACTGGTAATTTATGTGGAAAAACTTCTGATATTTTTTGCTCCAAAAGTGCCTGACCAGCATTTTTAATCTCTTTATCAGATAAGTTATATTCTGGTTTGATTACGAGTTCAATATATTCAACTATTTCTGCTGGCATTCTTTCTAATGGATAATTTTTTATATCTGTAATAGCTAAAACATTAGATTCAACATTATTTAAAATGCTAGTATCAATTCTACTTACAACTCTTGGAACTTTCCCAATGATTTCAACATCTCCTAAACTTTGAGTTCTTGGATTTGCACTATTAAAATCATATATAAGCACCTTATCATCAATAATATTGATACCTTTCATCATTGAAAATCTCTCTTTTTTTGATAATGCTTTTTTATGAATAGAGCATTTTAATATCTCACCTCTAAATGCTGTTTTAGAATAATCCCAACTTGAAGAGTAACAATTACCTATCATAAGTGGAAGATTAGCACGATTTCTATGAGGTTTTATAGATAATGCTGATGCAACTTTTTTGTTATTTACATATAACGAAGCAGTTGTATTTTTAGCATTGTAAACCAAATTGATATGATTTACCTCTGTTGAACTTAAGACATTTTCAGCAACTATTTCGATAGCTTTATCTGTTTCACCACTTGTATATCTAAATCTTAAATCTTTGCCTTTTTGATTTAAATAATACTCATGCTG
>JAMOPL010000075.1 GCA_027064515.1 Sulfurimonas sp.
TAGCTATTTCACCTCAATAGTAGCATCGGCTATCTCTATAATATCACCAGAGATAATTTTTGCTCTTTTTCTAGTTTCTACTTCACCATTTCTAGTTACATAACCATCAGCAACAATCATTTTTGCTTGAGCACCACTATCAACCAAATCCAGTACTTTTAGTAGTTTAAACAGTTCTATATAATCATCTTGTAGTTCAAATGTCATTTTTTATCCTTGTAAATATTTAAGTTTTGAAATAATATCTAAAAATTTAGATATTTATCTTTTTTTCATAAACTTCACTAAAGTTATAAAAACCATTATCTTTTTCTAAAACTGAACTATTCTCTAAACAACTTTTTTTTGATAAAACAATATTTTCACACATCCCTATCCTTGCCAAGTCATCTAAAAATTCAAGCATCATCTTGTCATATTTTTTACGACTATTTTTATCATCAGTTATCAAATCAAAAATATAAAGATGCCTTTTATGATAAAAATTTGTTTGGATATTAATACCTGCATAGCTGATAAGCTCCTCACCATCTATAATTCCATACATTTTATACTCTATATGCCTCATATCATAAATCAAATCTTCAAACTCTTTGTATGATAGCTCAGGTCTAAGTTGCACAAGTAAATCATAAACACTATATAACTCTTTTAAATCTAATTCTCTAATTTGCATACTACTCCTATCTTTAAGCCTCTTGATCTAAAATAGAAAAACCTAAATCATTCATAGCCATATCTATAATCTCTAAGGTTTTTTGCATTGTCTTTTGAGATATTTCAGGAAGTTCACCACCCCACATCTCTTCTGCTTCTTTAAAACCTTGTATCATCCCCTCTCTACCAGCTCTCATCATATCCTCGTCACCACCTGCTCCATTAACAACAAAATCAGCCATTCTCTGAGATGTTTTATCTATTCCAAAAAAACCATCTTCATTAACCAACTCTGTTGCTTCAGCTTGTGAAAGTTCTGCTATTGGTTTTCCTTCATATCCTATATCACTAAGAAACTGTTGAAAACCTTTGTACTCTTGTGCAAATCCATCATCAGAACCTACTAAACCAGCCTGAATTGATGTAGATTGCATCATCATAGATTGAGCATTTTTTGTAATCTCTGCCCGAATCTCTTTAACTTCATCAGTAGATATTTTCTCTGAATAAGAGTTCTTAATTGATGAAGCACCTTGATTTACATTCATATTTGGTATATTTGATGAGATATTCATAACGAATCCTTTTCCATTAGTATACAAGATATATCGGCATATTCATTTTTTTTTATATGTATAAATATTAAATTTATTAATAAAATTGTAATTAATAAAATATTTGGGTATAATTTCGCCGATGAAAGATGAGGCTCGAGTTCATCTTTAGTGTGTATTTTGTATAATTGCTTTATATCAACTCTAAAGACTCCCCCAATTTTGACTCCACTTCTATATAGAAGTGAAAATTTTTAATGCAGAGGTATTGCAATGGCAGAATTACTAAACGGATCAGTTAAATGGTTCAACGAAGAAAAAGGTTACGGATTTATTGAACAAGACAATGGTGGAAAGGATGTATTCGTACATTTCCGTCAAGTTAACAACCTAGGACACGGTCGTGTTTCTTTAGCTGAAGGTCAAAAAGTTACTTTCGAAGTTGGTGAAGGTCAAAAAGGCCCTCAAGCTGAGAATGTAACTCCTCTTTAGGTTTTACTTTAATTATAGGCTTCTTGCCTATAATTTTTCTTTTCTATATTTTCTAACAACTACATCTATTTAAATTTTATCCTTATCTATTTCAACTCCACCATCTTCTAATGTATAGATTAATTCACTCGTACTTAACTTTTCAAAATTTGCTAGCATTATCTTTTTTAAATAATCTTTTTCTATTTTTTCAGCTCTCATCAAACTACTAGCAAAGATACCTTTTTTCTCAAGGACTAAAGATGTAATATCGTTATCCATTTTTACCTCTTTTATATCTGTTTCAAAAATAGACCCTAACATTGAAAACATTCCAGCCAAATAAGCTTTATCTTTGTACTTATCATCTGCTTCAGATTCCATTCTCTCTGCTCTTTTTATAGCTAACTCTAACATTGTCTGAGATGCAGGATTTTTAGATACCTCTGAATAGAGATATACCATCAACCATCGCAAGAGTTTATCTCTGCCCATTAAGGTTATAACCTGTGTTAATGATTTTACTTTTACAGTTAGTTTTTTTGATTTATTAAAAAACTGAATAAGTTTAAAAGATAAATCTGGTTGTAACTTTATAAAAAACTCTAGCTCCTCTGTACTGTTATTGCTTTTTATAATTTTTATTAATTGCATAATTATAAATTGAGCTGGTTCTTTTGAGCCT
>JAMOPL010000076.1 GCA_027064515.1 Sulfurimonas sp.
TTATCATATCCCCCATTTGAACTAGTTTGGATTGTTGGAAAAGTTGTTTTTCTTTTTCTTTTATATCTGTTAGGTCTATGATTGTTGAAATTCTATGCTTTTTACCATTTATGACTATATTACTTCCTCCAGCCAATGCAGGATATTTAGACATGTCTTTTTTATATAGTTGAGTTTCATATGGTAAACAAATCTCTTTAGCTAAGGCTTCTTTCACTTTAGGCAATTCATCCTTAGGTATATACTCAAAAATATTAATTCCTAATATAGCATCACTACCAAATATATCTAATGCTGATTTATTCGCTTGTACAATATTAAAATTTTCATCAGTTATAATAATACCTTCCATTGTTGTATCTAATAAAGTATGCATTACTTTATTTTTCTCTTCTAGCTTTTTTGTGGCTTCTTCAACCATAAAAGCTAATGAATTTTTCAATTTTCTCTGTCTATTATAAAAAAAGAAAATTATCATTAAAATCAAAATAAATACACCACTAATTTGCCAAACAAAAGTATAGTTTGGCTCTTTTTCAACAGTGGTTACTATCCATTTGTTAAATATTTTCTGTTTTTCATTTTCACTTATGGAATCCATAACTTTATTTATTATATTTAGTAGATGTGGTTCACTTTTCAATACTCCAAATCCAAGTTCAAAACTATTAAAATCATTTACAATTTTTAACTTAGAAGAGTATCTTTTTTGAATAAGATAAGATGATGTTAACGCCGTTCCTATATATCCAAATACTTTATCAGATGCTACTAATTTCATAGCAGTATCCATATCTTTTACTTCCTGTAATTTTATATTAGGATACTTTAATCTAATATGTTTAATAAATCGTTTAAAACCTTTTACCATAACTATTTTTTTATCAGTTAATGTACTTAAATCATATATAAATGGTTTTTCTATTCTTGTTACTAAAGCAATAGTGTCTGTTAAGTATGGTTGAGTAGCTACATAAGGTATCAAATTTATTATATCTTTAGGAAAGACAGGTTTTATATCAAATTGAGCAGATTTAAACTTTTTATAACTTTTATATTTATTTTGAATAACTGTTATTTTTAAGGGTAAAGATAATTTAGCAGATATTAAATTTAAAATATCACTACTAATACCAATAAACTTACCATTTTTAAATCCTTCATAAGGCAGATAATTTTTTTGTACACAAACACTTAACTCTTTTTTATTTTTCAGATACTCTTGCTCCTCTTTGGTAAAGCTTAGAGTATGCTTTTTATCTTCTTTTGCAATAAATTTATCTATATCAATCTTCGCATCAACAAGCCCCATAAGATTATATATATCATATATTCTTTGTATTTTGTTTTTGTCAATATTTCCTAATTCTTCACCATTATAATATGCCAGTTTTTTTAACTCTTGTGCTTCAAACTTTAAAGCTTCTCTAGATTTGTTTTGAGTATTATATTTTTGAAGAATTATCTCTACTGTCTCATCTATGTGGTTAAAAGCATACTCCCAACCTTTTAAAGATGCTCTTTTAAAATCTAGTGTCCTTTGTTTGTGATTTTTAAGTTCATCTAAACTTGTAAAAAGAATATCACTATAAATATCAAACCCATAATCTTTTGGGTCAAATATATTATATTCTACCCTTTTTTGCTTTAATATGAAAGGTTCATTAGATACATAAGCAGAGTATATGTCTGTTTTTTTATTTATCAAATCATCTACATTAAAAGAGTGCTTTTGTGCTATCATATCTGATATAGATACACCTTCACTATTTCCCATAGCTAATATAGCAACTGTATTAAACACATCAGAAGTTATCATAATTCTTTTACCGATAAAATCTTTTACTGTTTTAATGCCGGACTCTTTTGTTGAAATCAATACTGATGGAGATGATTGGAAAATAGACGCTAAAAGCACTATCTCTTTTCCTTTGCTTCTATCTACGATTAAGGATGAGCGTCCAACTCCATAAGTAGCTTTCCTGTTTAAAACTTCATCAATAGGCATTATTTTATTGTTAAACTTTTTTAGTGTTACATCTAGACCAGCTTTTTTATAAAAACCTTTTTCTTTTGCCATATAATAACCTGCAAATTGAAATTGATCTAGCCATTGAAGTTGCAAGGATACTTTTTCTAGCTCTTTAGCCCCAAGTAATGTAGCAAAAAGTAAAATAATTGTTATTAATTTCATATTAGCAACCTCTATCTTCCACAAACTATTACAAATCTACTACCATTTTCAATAGGTTTATAAATCAAGTTACCATTAAAACTTTTCTTCATTATATCCATACTCATATAAAGACCTATCCCTGTTCCTTTTCCTTGTTCTTTTGTTGTGAAATATG
>JAMOPL010000077.1 GCA_027064515.1 Sulfurimonas sp.
TTTCCTATATCAACTCTATAATCTGGAATAGTTTTTAATGCCTCTAATAAAGTATTTGTTCTTGTGTATTTGATAATAAACTCCTTGTTTTAGGAGTATAAGCAATATTTCTTCCAGTTTTTTTTCTTTTATTTTACTGATTAAGGTTTGTTTTATATTTCGTGGGATTTACCTAAAGAGTTATACAATGATTATGTTAATAAAGTTTTTACAGCATATAAAGCAGAAATTGTTTTTATACCTGATGTTGTATTTCGCTCATCATCAAAGTCTTTAACAGAAGCTTTGAAATTTGCAGAAGTGGATAATTTAGCTAGGAAGTCAATAATAGTAACCTACGAAAAAAGAATTTCTAATGAATTGGATATTTCTAAAATCAGTAAATTCACAAGTGAAGATGAAATACTAATTCAAGGTGGAGTAAGTTATAAAGTGATAGAATTAAAAACAGATAAACAAAGTAACATATTTATTACTTTAGAGGAGATAGAATGAATGATAAAAAGAGACTAGAATTAGACTTATACGCGATAAATGAAGAAGCTGAACAAAAATCTAAAATTAGAACCAATCCAAAAAAATATGAAGTTACAAAAGAGAGAGCAAAAGAAATTATGGCGAGTTTAAAACCAATTACTTCCCTTGAAGATATTTTAGTAGCCTAACTAGAGGAATTACCCCTCTATCTTTTTGCTTCTCAAAAATGAGAAGCTAAACTTCATCTAAAACCTTACTTCTATCCTCAACCTCACCCTTAATAATATCAAACTCTTCAATCTCAATATTAGTTAAATCGTTAGCAATAATCTGTATAGCTTTTTGTTTGTTAATTTTACCTAACCAGTTAAAAGTATCATTAGTTCCTTTAATTATTATACTCATTTTACTTCCTCGTATAATATAAAAGCTAAAGACATATAGATGCAACACCTAACCATTTTGTCTATCAAAAAACTATCTGTAACATTTAAAGCATTAACCTCATTTTCGGCTTCTGTTTCAAACTTATCTATAACTTCCTGTTCTACATTATTAACTAGATACTTATCATCTAAAATCACATTTAAGCCTTTGTTTTTATTATATTTTTAAAAATAATTGTTTCTTGACAAAATAACCAAACTATAAAACGATTCAAACTAATCACAAATTGCTTTACAAAACTCTAAGGCTTTAGAGTTTACATAAGCTAGTTCATGCCACTGCTTATATGGTGCTATAAGATTCAGTCTTGCAGGATTCGAACTTCTTGATAGTGCTACATAAAATTGTGATGGGGCAAAAATCTCATTGGTTTGAATTATAAGATTCTCTATGCTCATACCTTGTGATTTATGTATAGTGATTCCATAAGCTAATTTTATAGGAAACTGATAGACACTAAAAATAGCCTCCTCCACCATCTCTTTTTTACCATCTATATTTTTCTCTTTCCACAGAGTTTTACTCTGCTCTACCACCTCTAATTTTATAACCCTTTCATCACTTTTTTTTACATAAATATAGTTTATATCCATATTTACCACCACACCTCTCTCACCATTAAAATAGTTCCAAGAGTTCCTTGTAAAAAGAACAGTAGCACCCACTTTCAACTCTAAATTTTTCTCAATTCTTGCATCTTTTATAAATCTCTCTATATCAGAATCTTTCACACTTTTTAGATGTTTTGTAATCTCTGCCTCTTTTACAAATAACTCCTCATCTATATATGATAATTGCTTTTTGTTATGAGAAGATGCACTATTATTTTTACCAAACAAGAATGTAAACTCATTCAAATCATCAGGTATCTGTTTTATATACTCGTTTAGATGGTTGTGAATCTCCTCATCTATAAAACCAAACCTTACATTATGAAGTAACTCTATAAATCTTTTATCATCAGTTCTATATATATGAGTTAATTCAATTATCTCAAAATTATATTCTATCCATGCATTAGATTCAAAGGCAAATTTCACATCACCATAACCACGAACAACAGGTGGAAGCTGTAAAAAATCCCCAACCATCAAAAGAGAACCACCAAACTCTGCTTGGTCTAACCTAAATTTTACCATCTCAAAAAGAGTATCACTCACCATCGATATCTCATCTATAATTATTAACTGTATAGATTGTAGAATCTTCTTTACTTTTTTACTTATTTGTAATTTTTTGTTTTGTTCTAATTCATCAAGATTCGAAGCGATACCTAAATCTAAAAAACTATGTAGAGTTTGACCATCTATCAAAGTTG
Organism: Sulfurimonas sp.; assembly: GCA_027064515.1. Classification (GTDB taxonomy): domain Bacteria; phylum Campylobacterota; class Campylobacteria; order Campylobacterales; family Sulfurimonadaceae; genus Sulfurimonas. The sequence continues at coordinate 2,243 of JAMOPL010000077.1, forward strand.
ACGCCATCCCAGTAGAGGCAAGTTTAGCTACTTTTTTAGCATCGACTTCGTAAGATTTTATCACCTCTTTGGTTATTGTGGTTTTACCCACACCTGCTCCACCAGTTAAAAATACATTTTTTCTTGACTTTAGTTTATCAATAGTAACACTCAAATAATTCATAAATTAATATTAACAATTATTACTAAAAATATAGATAAATTATTGTAGTATTCTAGCAATTAATAGAGTAAACTGGAGAAAATATATGATAACTAAAGTATTAATTGTACAGAGTAATAAAGCCTTAGCAAATTTAATTGCAAAAAAAATAGAAACAGCTTTAGGATATAAAGTTGACTTAGCCTACAAACTATCAGAAGCAAAACTTTTTTTAAAATCCTATAAATACTTAAGTGTTATAGTAGGTTCATCTATTGATGGTTCATCACTAGAATCTGCTGTGGACTATATAATATCAAAAGGTCATCAAGCAATAGTTCTAAGTGAAAATAGTGATAAAGAGTATAGAAAAAATATGCTAAACAAAAATATCATAGACTACATACAAAACAATGGAAATAATGATATTAACTATATTTTAACTCTACTAGAAAGGTTAGATAAGAATCGTCAACACAAAATTTTGATTGTTGATGATTCTATGATGTTTAGAAAACAGATGAAAACTACACTAGAAAACTTATGCTTTAAAGTTATAACTGTTGCTCATGGTGAAGAAGCTATTAATATTTTAGATACAACTCCTGATATATCTTTAGTGATTACAGATTATAATATGCCTGTAATGAATGGTCTTGAATTAACAGAAAATATAAGAAAGCTATATCCAAAAAATGAACTTGGAATTATCGCTCTCTCTTCTAGTGAAGATAATGAAACTATCGCACAGTTTTTAAAATTTGGTGCTAATGATTTTATAAAAAAACCATTTTCAAAAGATGAATTTACTTGTAGAGTAAACAACAGTATAGAATCATTAGAAAACATAAACATTATCACTAACCAAATAAATCGTGATTACCTTACAGGTTTATATAACCATAGATATTTTATAAAAAATATGGAAGAGTACACTCAAGAGAATAATGAAAAATTTGCAGTTGGATTAATTAATATAGATAACTTTAAAGATTTAGTAAAAAAATATGGTGAAGAGAATGCTGATGATGTAATTGTATTTATATCTGAGATTCTAAGAACTAATACTAACTACCGTGATATTGTCGCAAAATTTAGAGGTGAAGAGTTTTGTGTAGTTCTTAAAAATATAAATATTTATAGTGCAAAAGATATTTTTGACAGATTATCTCATGCAATAAATAACGCTGTATTAACATCTGACAAAGATGAAGTGATTGATTTTACTATATCAATAGGTGTTACTTTAGGTGGAGAAGATTCACTTGATGATATTTTAGATAATGCTGATATGTGTCTACATAAAGCAATACAAAATGGTGGAAATCAAGTTGTTTTCTCTTAGAAAGAGAACAACTTGATTTAATTAAACTAACTAAGCTCTCTTACTGTTGGTGTAAAGGTTGCAAATGTATCAGCAGTGATAGCATCAAACCATCCAGTTAATCCAACACCTGCACCAACATTATAGTATTTGCCATCTACTTTTGGTACACTCTCTGTGATAGTAAAACCTTTGTCACTAAATTTAAAATCTTTATAGATTGCGATTCCAAATCTTTCATCAGCACTTTTTACCATTGAAAAACATGAAGCAGATAGGTCTATTATTGGTGCATCAATATTTTTTAGGATTCTATTTGCTATCATCTCACCAGCAATTTTTGCAGAACTATATGCCGTTTGTGCAGCAGCAGGAATACCACTTTTTTTCTTTGGATTATCTTTTAAAGTACCTTTTCCATAAAAAGCACTATCACCAATTACATAAACTTTATTATCTGTTTTAGTATAAAATTTTCTTTTAGCTAAAACAGCACCACCCCAAACATTTGTTTTAATCCCTGCCATAGAGATGAGTGAACTAGCTTTTTGAAGAGGGATAAGATTTAGCACATCATATTTCATTATACTTTTTACATAATCAGCATCATCATTAATTGAGCGATAAGTGATCTCTTTTTTATCAAAATCAACATCCATCAAATCAAAACCACCAACATACTCGATTATGTCACTATAAAGCTCTTTAAATACCTGTTCAAATGCAACAGATTTTGCTTGTGGACGAGGTGAATTATCAAGAATCATAACCTTAGCTTTACCAACTAAATTATTCTTTTTAATCCAGTTTGCAATCATACAAGCTCTTTCATAAGGAGCAGGTTTACATCTAGAAAGTGATTTATAAGCTACGCTAGATTCTAATGATTTTGTGATTTTTGGACGAGGTGGGATAATAGCTATGATACCCTCACCACCATTCTCTTTAAATTTTGCAAGTTGTTGAATAAGTCTAGTATGCTCAATCCCAGCATCACTAATCAATCCACCTGAAGCTTCCAGTTTAGCTTGTCTTATCTTAGATTCACTCCAATGTGGAAATTCAACTTTATAATTGTACTCTATTCCTGGAGCCATCACTAAGTAGTCATATTCTAAAAAACCATTTGAAGTTGAAACAATTTGTAAAGCTCTATCGATTCCAATAACTTCCCCTTGCATCACTTCAAAACCATACTCTTTTTGAACATTTGAGTAATCAAATACAAAATTTTCTTTTTTAAAAGATGGGTCTCCACTTAGAAGAGTATTACTCATCGGACATACAAAGTAGTGTTGATTTCTCTCAATTACAATAACTTCTATCTCTTGTTTTGGATCAAATGCTTTGATTGCAGAAGCAGTATTTAAACCACCAAAACCACCACCAATTACGATAACTCTTTTTTTTATTTTTTCACGAATTTGGATAGCTGATTTATTAAATGAATTTGTTTGTTGAGTAATATTTTCTTGATTATTTTCAATTGTAGGTGTTTTAGAACTACATCCACTAAATGTTGCGATAGCTGTTACACCAGCTAATCCCATAAAATCTCTTCTTTTCATATTAAATTAACCTTAAATTTATTTTATGTAATTATATCTCTTATAACTAAAAATAATATTTAATCATATATTTTACACAAATTGTAAACTGTACTTAATTTTATTGATATATTTACAAACTAAAAAGCTTTTATTTAATAGGTTCTAGGTATAATTACGCGATTTTTCACTTTGCTATATGCAGTTGAAAATATTAAACAGATAATGTAAAAAAGTTAGTGCAACCCTTTTTTAAAGGTAAATTGTCCGACATTATCAAAGCAAACTAACAAATTTCTGGCTTGAAATAATAGCCTTTAAGGATTACCTATGGTAACTATGAAAGACCTTTTAGAATGTGGTGTACACTTTGGACACCAAACTCGTCGTTGGAACCCGAAAATGAAAAAATATATTTTTGGTGTTCGTAAAAATATCTATATTATTGATTTACAAAAAACTCTTCGTTATTTCCGTAATACATATACAATCGTTATGGATGCTGCGGCTGAAGGTAAAACTATATTATTTGTTGGTACTAAAAAACAAGCTCGTAACTCTGTAAGAGATGCTGCTATCGCTTGTAATATGCCATATGTAGATAACAGATGGTTAGGTGGTATGCTTACTAACTTCCCAACTATTCAAAAATCAATCAGAAAACTTGATGTTATTACTGAGATGCAAGAAAATGGTCAAATTGATCTTTTAACTAAAAAAGAAGCATTAATGCTTACTCGTAAAAAAGTTAAACTTGAATCATATTTTGGTGGTATCCGTAATATGAAAAAACTTCCTGATATGTTATTTGTTGTTGATGCAGTAAAAGAGCATATCGCTATTTTAGAAGCTAGATGTCTTAATATCCCTATCGTTGCACCACTAGATACTAACTGTGATCCAGATTTAATCACTTACCCAATTCCTGGTAATGATGATGCAATCCGTTCAATTCAACTTTTCTGTCGTGAAATGACGGCTGCTATTAACGAAGGTAAAGCTCTTAGAGATGCACCTGCTGAAGAAGAGCAAACTGAAGAAGAAGTTGTAACTGAAGAAGCTCCAGCAACTGAAGAAGCTCCAGCTAAAACTGAGGAGGTATAATCATGGCAGTTACTGCAGCACAGGTTAAAGAATTAAGAGCATCTACTGATGCTCCTATGATGGACTGTAAAAAAGCTCTTGTTGAAAATGACGGAGATATGGCTAAAGCGACTGAATGGTTAAAAGAAAGAGGTATCGCTAAAGCTGCTAAAAAAGCAGATAGAGTTGCTGCTGAAGGTCTTGCTGGAATCGTTATCGCTGATGACTTTTCTAAAGCTACTGTTATTGAAATTAATTCTGAGACTGACTTTGTTGCTCAAAATGAAGGTTTTCAACAGTTAGTAAAAGATTCTGCACAAGAAGTTTATGCTAATCAACCTGCTGATGTAGCTGCATTTAATAGCTCTGCATTTGGTAAAACTTTTTCTGAAGCTGTAAATAAAATTGGTGAAAAAATTGAACTTCGTCGTTTTGGTACACTTAACGCTGATTCAACAACTGCACTTAATGGTTATATCCATTCAAACAATCGTATTGCTGTAATTATTACTGCTAAATGTGATTCAGAAAAAACTGCTGAGGGTATGAGAGCTATGCTTAAGCAAGTTGCTATGCATGCATCTGCAATGAAACCATCAACACTATCTTATAAAGATTTTGATGCTGATTATGTTGAAAATGAAACTAAAGGTAGAATTGAAGCACTTAAGAAAGATAATGAAGAGTTATCTCGTCTTAAAAAGCCTCTTAAAAATGTACCTCAGTTTATCTCTATGATGCAACTTACTGATGACGTTATGGCTCAAGCTGAAACTGATATTAAAGCTAAACTTGCAGAACAAGGTAAACCAGAAAAAATTTGGGACAAAATTGTACCTGGTCAAGTAGCTCGTTTTATTCTTGATAACACTATGTTAGATAAAGAACTAGCACTATTAGACCAACAATATGTTTTAGACGACAAATTAACAGTTGCACAAGCTGTTACTGCTGCTGCTAAAGCTCTTGGTGGTACTGCTGAGATTACTGAATTTATTCGCCTTGAAGTTGGTGAAGGGATTGAGAAAAAAGAAGATGATTTTGCTGCAGAAGTTGCTGCACAAATGGGTTAAGCTTTTAGCTTAATTTTTTCTTTCTCTTTAAAAGCTAAGATTTATATCTTAGCTTTTTTACTATCTACATATACTCTACTAAAATAACTCCTACACAAAAAACTATAACAAATATTAGATATACTTTCACTAAAATTATAAAGGATAAATCTTGGCTAGTAAATATATTATATTAGATACAGAAACAACAGGTACCACTGAAGAAGATAGAGTTATTCAGCTAGGATACATGGTTTTAGGATCTAAAAAAATTGAAGTACATAATGAATTCAACTCTTCCGAAATTCCAATTAAATTTGGAGCAATGGAGGTTCATGGTATAACTCAAGATATGATTATAAATAAACCATTATGTAAAGAAACAGATGCATATAAAAGATTGGTAGAATTAAATAATGACAATAATTATATGATAATCCATAATGCACCTTTTGATTTAGGGATGCTTAAAAAAGAGGATTTTGATGTTAAGATGAAAGTTATTGACACACTAAGAGTTTCAAAACATATTTTACCTGATGAAGAAGCTCATAGACTTCAATATTTTCGTTATAAAATGGAACTATACAAAGATGAAAAAAAAGAAGCAGATAAATTAGGTATAGAAGTTAAAGCTCATGATGCTATTGGCGATGTTTTAATTTTAAAGCTATTACTATCTAAGCTTAAAGATATTGTTATAGAAAAATATCCAGATTCTAATCCAGTTGAAAAAATGGTTGAATTAACAAAAACACCTATTATTATCAAAACTTTTAAATTTGGTAAATACAAAGATAAAACACTTGAAGAGGTTGCATCTAGTGATACTAAATATTTAAAATGGATGTTAAAAAGTATGGATAATTTAGACGATGACTTAAGATACTCTATAAATAGTGTACTAGAGAAATAGATATTTAATGCAATAGAATTTTAAAATTCTATTGCTAAAAGAACCAAACCATTTCTTCCAAAAATTTCTCTATAAAGTTCAGATTCTTGTTGTTCCATCTCTTTAAATCCAAGTTTTTTATAAAATAACAATGTTTCTAATGAACCTATTTCAACTATTGTTTGTGCAATGCGATAACCTTTTAACCTAGCAGTTAAAAGTGATTTTTGCATAAGCCCTTTTAACACACCTACATCTACAAAACCCTCCAGCTCTTCCATAAAATCAAACATTAATGTTCTATTATTTAAATCAAATTTACAACAATCTAATATATTCAAAGCATCATCAATATCTTCTGCAGAATCTATTTCATATAATGCATCTATAAATGTTTGTTTTGTAGATATTCGTGGCTCATAACTACATAAAGAACCTACACACTTACCATCTAATTCAGCTACTAAAAAATTACTATAATGACAACGATTTTTAGCTTTTGTTTGAGTTAAAAGTTCTAGTTTTTCTAAAATTACACTATCATTATTTGTTTTAAAAAAAAGATCAAATAAACCCTCTTTTTTTCCAGCTCTTGAACTTTGTAATATCATTTTAGATAAAAACTCAACATCACTGATAGAAGCTTTTCTTATTTTAATATTCATAATATTTTCCTGTTTTTATAATTCATATTTTAGTAATGTTACCATAGGTTGATATAAATACTTTCTTAAACAGATGATTTTTTTCTATATTTGATTATTTATCTACTCGAGGGATTCTACATCTCAGATGTAGAATCATATATTTGTTTATTCTTCTTCTTTACTCATATGATCTTTAGCTTCAATTCCAAGAAGTGAAAGACCAGTTTTTAATGATAGGGCTACCACCAAAAACAATTTTAAAAGTTTTGCTTCATCTTCATTGCCGATAATTCTACAATCATAATAGAATCTATGAAGAGATGATGCTAATGATTTTAAATAATCAGTTAGCTTTTGTACTTGACGAGAATTAAATGCGTCCTCGATAACTTCAGGAAGTAATAATGCATCAAAAAGTAAACCATCTGCATTTTCATCAAGACCTTTTAGACTTGATGCTAAAATTTCATCTTTTGAGAAATTAGATTTACTTAAAATTGTATTGATTCTTGCATGAGCATATTGGATATAAAAGATAGGGTTTGAGCTATCTTGTTTTTTAAACTCTGCTAAATCAAATTCTAATGCTGTATCACTCTTTTTAGAAGCGAAAATAAATCTGAGTGCATCAGAACCAATCTCTTCAACAATGTCACTCATAAGAATCACATTACCAGCTCTTTTGCTCATTTTGTATGGTTCACCATCTTTTAGAAGGGAAACCATTTGAGCAAGTAGTGTTTCAAGTTTGCTAGAATCATACCCTAAAAACTCAACTGCTGCATTTACACGAGGGATATAACCGTGATGGTCTGCTCCCCAAATGTTAATATAGTGATCATAACCTCTTTCAAACTTTTGGTTATGATACACTATATCACCAGCTAAATAGGTTGGTCTTCCATCTTCACGAACAACAACTCTATCGTTATCATCACCTTTAGATTCAGAAGCTATCCAGATTTTGTCATCTTTTTTATAGATTCCATCGCCCATTTTTTCCATAACTCTATCCCAATCAGAATAAAGTGAAGATTCATTCACAAATGTATCGAAGTTTATATTTAAATCAGATAGAGACTTTGTTATTATCTCCATAACACCATCTTTTGCCCATAATGCTAACTCTTTTTGACGAGAATCATCAGTTAAAATATCTTTACCAAATTTTTCAACAGCACCAGTAGCAAGAGATTCTAAATAATCACCACGATAGTAGGATTCAGGATATTCAACTTTCTCTTTAAGGATATTTTCACGACCAAAAAGTTGAATAGAGAGACCAAGTAAATCAATCTGATTTCCAGCATCATTTACATAATACTCAGCAGTAATATCATAACCTAAATGTTTAGCAAGTTTATAAAGAGTATCTCCATAAACAGCTCCACGAGCATGACCAATATGTAAGGGTCCAGTAGGATTTGCACTAACAAACTCTAAAAGAATTTTTTGATTTTTTTCTTGCTTTCCAAATTCACTAGAATTATCTAAAGCCCAAATAGCATATTCATTTAAAAAGTTTTCACTCAAACGAAAATTTAAGTAACCTTTTACAGATTCTACACTAGAAAATACAGAAGTATCATCATCAAAAGATGAAGCTAAATCTTGTGCTATTATCATAGGGGATTTTCTTAACTCTTTAGCTAAAGAGAAAGCGATTGGAGTAGCAAAATGACCAAAAGAGCGATCTTTTGGCTTTTCTAAAACAACTTCACGACCAAATTTTTCACGCAAAAGCGTAGATACTCTTTGTTTCAAGGGTTAAGCTTGTGTTGTTGTTTTTGGAGTTTCTGTTGAAGATTTAATCTCTTCTGATGATTCTACTGTTTTAGGAGCATCAGTTTTAGCTACTACATCTTCTTTATCGCTCATTTCAGATTTAAAGTTTTTAATACCTTTTCCTATACCTTTCGCTAAATCAGGAATCTTCTTCGCTCCAAATAATAAAACAACGATTCCAAATATTAATAATAATTCCATTCCACCTGGTATTTGAGGCATATATATTCCTTTTTTTCATAATTAAGTTATGTAGTATATCTACAATTTGCTGTAAGAAATCTTATCGAAAAAATTTATTATAAATCTTCCCATTTATTTACAAAAATATTAATATCATCATGACTTATTTTAAGCCTTGATGCATTTGCAATTTTTTTTAAAGTTCTTGATGCTTCATTAATTTCATCATTTATAATTAAAAAATCATATTCTGAGATTCTTTGTATCTCTCTTTTAGCCATTTTTAATCTAGCATCTATAACCTCTTGTTCATCAGTAGAACGATTTTCTAGTCTTTTTTGTAGTTCACTCAATGATGGAGGAGTTATAAATACAGATGTAGTAATATCACCTAAGCGATTTTTGATTGCTGTATTTCCCTGAACATCTATATCAAATATAATAAGTTTTTTTTCTCTCAGAGCTTTTCTAACTGGCTTTAAAGATGTGCCATAATAGTTTCCATGAACAACAGCATACTCTAGAAATAGATTATCCTCTATATCTTTTTTGAACTCCTCTTCACTTACAAAATAATAATGAATTCCGTTAACTTCTCCATCTCTAATCGGTCTAGTTGTAGTTGATATGGAAAAATAAAAATCACCTATATCATCTGATATTTTATTTATTAAAGAACTTTTACCTGCCCCACTTGGACCAGATAATACTAATATCGCACCACTATTTGTATTCATTAGTTATCACCTAATGTTATATTTATATTTATTTTCATTCCATCTAATGATGCTACTACATCTTCATTTGTTAAAGCTTTTAGTAGTGTTTTTAATGCTTCCACACCATTATTGTCTTTTTTCTCAATCTCTTCTTCAATTATATTTTTTGGTATATCTTCTATCTCATTTTCTACTAAATCATTCTCATTACTAAGTTCAGGTTCTTCTATTTCTGGCTCAGGTAAAATCTCTTCTTCAACCTCTGGCTCAACCTCTTCACCAATAGCTAATTTCAGTTCTCTTGATGTTAAAGAATCTAAACTAGTTATATCTTTTGTTACAATATCCATTAATGTTTCTTCATCAACTTCACTCTCTAAATCTTCTTTACTTAATTCATTAACTGCATTTTCAATTTGCTCTTCTAGTTCTAGCCCTGAATCCTTTTCAAG
>JAMOPL010000078.1 GCA_027064515.1 Sulfurimonas sp.
AGATTTAGCTAGTTTCGGATCTGGTGCTATATTTTCATTTGGAAGAATCCCTTTGATTTTTACATTTTCAGTAGCTTTAGCTGGAAATATAATATTATTTGGAAGGTCTATTTGAGTAGTTTGTGCAGATGATGTGATTAAATTATCTGTAGGAATAGATGCATCAAATTTCCAATCTTTACCATCAAAAGTTAAATTATTTGCATTGACTACTTGAAGTTTATCTCCATTATCCATAACTAATGTTCCATTTGCATCTTTTTTAAATGAACCTGTTCGAGTATAATAAGTTTGATTATTTATATCAGTTACTTTTATCCATCCTTTACCTTCTACTGCCATATCAAATCGGTTATCAGTTTGTTGAATACTTCCTTGTGATAAATCCATAACAGTAGAAGTAGCAGTAGAAGCATATCCTATATCACTTGTTACGGGTGAGCCATAATTAGACAAACTTGTGCTAAAAAGAGTAGAAAAGTCAGTAAGTTGCTGTTTATATCCTGTTGTATTTACATTAGCAATATTATCAGCCCATACATCAATCCCTACTTGGGAAGTTTTCATTCCCCCTACACCATTATAAAATGAAGTTGTCATAATACCTCTTTAATACTATCTAATGGAATATATTTATTATCTATTTTAAGTTCAGCTTTTCCATCATTAAATCTTACAGATTCAACTGGATATACTCCAAGTATTGTGCTTTTACTATTATGTGATGTAGTAGTATAATCAGCTTTTACATAATACTCTCCATCTGCTACTGGATTTCCAGCATCATCTTTTCCATCCCAAGTAAAACTTGATATTCCTTTTGCTCCATTTTCCATACTAAATGATTTTACTGTATCACCATTTTTATCCATAATTTTAACAGTAGCATCTAAATAATCATCTTCAAAATATAAATCAAATGGAATATTACTTTTTAAATTATCTGCATCTGTAATAGAAAAACCATTTGCTCCTGTATCTGCTTTTTTACCTATCATATTAACTGCACTATATTGTGCTGATGAACTCATTTGAGAACTCAATTTATTTAAAGTATCTTTTAAATCTTGATTTGTTTGAAGTTGTGTAAGTTGGCTTGTTTGAGCTAACATATCTTTTGTTTCCATTGGTGCTGTTGGGTCTTGATATTGAAGTTGAGTCATAAAAAGTTTTAAAAAATCATCACTTGTAAGCTGAGAATCTGGATTGTAAGTAAAATCCTTACTTTTTGTTCGAGTTACCTGAGTTGTGCTTGTTACATCCATGTTACAACCTTTTTTATTTTAAATAAGCAATTTTTATTCCTTATGCATATTTATAATCTGCTTTTATCTCTATATCCCCTATTTCTTCGGTTTCATTATCTTTATATGTTTTTTTTGCTTGATTTTGTTTTCTTTCTTTATCTTGATTTGAATTAAAACTCATATCAATATTAGAAAATCCTATATTCGCTAAAGCCTGACGAAATTCTGCTTGATGAGTTTGAAAAAGTGCTACATTACTTTGGTCTGTATTCATATGCACTTGAATATTATTTCCTCTTTGAATAATACTTACCTCAACTTTTCCTAAGTTTTTAGGATTTAATTCTATATCTACTTTTGAAATAGGTGGTTTATAATTTTTAATAGCTTCATCTAAATTATTTTTAAAACTTTCTATTGTTTGTTTGGCTTGTATAGATTTTGCTTTTATTTCATTTATTGGTGTTTGATTTAGATTTATATTATTTTGAGAAATTTTAGCTTTCTTTTTAACTTCTTTTTTTGTAATATCTGTATTATTAGATATTAAATCAGATAAATTAATCTCTTTTTGTAATTTAGGAGTTTTTGTTTGATTAATATGTATATCTTTTTTTTCTGTTTGTGGTTGAGTTATTTTACTTTGAAATATATTATCAATATTTTTAGATATTTTCATATTATTAGAAGGTTTGTTTTTATTATTAGTTTTTATGTCTTTTTTATTTAAAACATTTTCTAAAGAAATATTTGTAGGTTCGGTATTTATAGCCTTTTGTGATTCATTTATAGGTTTAGTTTGTAAATTATTTGTGGTTATTTGTATAGTTTGCTTTTTTTCTAAAATATTTTTTGTATTTATATGTTTTTTATTATCTGTTTTATCTATTAAGTTTTTAAATAATTTATTGTTTTTAATCTCTTTTGGTATCTCAAATTTTATATTCTCAATATTAAGCCCTTTTTTATCTGCAAATTTTAATAAATCTTTTATATTATCAATTTTTTTAAATTCCTTTATATCGTTTTTTGATAATAAAATATTTTG
>JAMOPL010000079.1 GCA_027064515.1 Sulfurimonas sp.
TGGAGCATGCTCTTTTATCTCTAAAGCATACATTTTTACTATCTCTGCATTTTTAATAAGTAAATCATCTCTGCTCATACCTGGTGTTCTCGGAGCACCTGCTGTAATAACAACTACTTCACTACCTGCTATATCTTCTGCTGATTCTGCAGCTCTAACAATAGTATGCTCTCTTGCCGCATTTGCAGCTTGAGACATATCTAATGCCTTACCTTTAGCTACATCTATATTTCTACCTCTAAGAATAACCTCGTGACATGAACCACGCATAGCTAATATAAATGCTACTGTAGATCCAAAGTTACCTGTCCCGATAACTGTTACTTTACTTGCCATATATCTTCCTTTAAGTTATTTAACTTTTGATTTTTAGCTAAATGTTTATTAGCTAAAAACAAAAAATTATCTATATACTAGACCCTAGCCTAAGCTAGAATCTAAAATTAAAAACTATATTGCGTTAATAATAGCGTTTAATGTTGCAGATGGTCTCATCGCAGCTTCTGCTTTCGCATCATCTGGTTTGAAATATCCACCAATATCTTGAGCTTTACCTTCAACAGAAAGTAACTCTTCAATGATTTTCGCTTCATTATCAACTAATGCTTTTGCTACTGGAGCAAATTTAGCAGCTAATTCAGCATTATCACCTTCTGCAAGTGCTTTAGCCCAATATTGAGCAACAAAGAAGTGAGAAGCTTTATTATCTGGCTCACCAACTTTACGAGATGGTTCTTTGTTGTTATCTAGGTAAGCATCATTTGCAACATCAAGAGCAGTAGTTAAAGCTGTAAGTTTTGCATCTGAATGTTTTCTACCTAAGAATCTCAAAGACTCAGCTAGTGCTAAAATCTCACCTAAAGAATCCCAACGAAGATGACCCTCTTTTAAGAATTGATCAACATGCTTAGGAGCAGATCCACCAGCACCAGTTTCAAAAAGACCACCACCAGCCAATAATGGAACTATTGAAAGCATTTTTGCAGATGTTCCAAGCTCTAAAATTGGGTACATATCAGTTAAATGGTCACGAAGAACATTACCAGTTACAGCGATAGTAGTTTTACCTTCACGAATACGCGCATTTGTAAAACGAGTTGCTTTCGTAACATCCATAAATTGAATATCTAAACCATCAGTATCTAAGTCAGCTAAGTATTTATTTACTTTTTTTGTCATCTCTGCATCATGAGCACGATTTTCATCCAACCAAAAGATAACAGGAACTTTTTCTATTTGACCACGCTCAACAGCTAATCGTACCCAATCTTTGATAGGAATATCTTTAGCACGAGACATTCTCCAAATATCACCTTTTTCACACTCAAAACTCATTAGAATACCATCTTCACCTGTTACTGTAACAGTACCAGCTTCAGCTAGTTCAAATGTAGTTGGGTGAGAACCATACTCTTCAGCTTTTTGTGCCATAAGACCAACATTTTGCATTGTTCCCATAGTTGTAACATCATACTGACCATTTTTAACACAATCAGCTACCATTTCAGCATGAAACATACCGTAAGTAGAATCAGGAATAACAGCAACACACTCTAATGCTGCTCCAGTTCTGTCCCATTGTTTACCACCTTCACGAACAACAACTGGCATAGAAGCATCAATAATTACATCATTTGACGCATTAAAATTAGTTTTCCCTTCATCAGAATCAACCATAGCTATTGCTGGAGAATCAGCTTCAACTACTGCTTGGAATGCTGCTTTAATTTCAGCTTCTTTAGCATGACCAGCAATTTTTTGCTCTAAATCAGACATACCTTGATTAGGATTTACATTTAATGATGCAAATAGATCTGCATACTTAGCAAATACTTCTGGGAAGAATGCAACGAAACCATAACCGAACATAATAGGATCAGAAATTTTCATCATTGTTGCTTTAAGGTGTAGTGACCATAAAACATTATTTTTAATAGAATCTGCAATAGTTTTTGCATAAAAAGTTTTAAGTGCAGAAATTGACATATATGTACCATCAAGAATTTCACTATCAACAGTTTGGATAGAAGCTAGTTCTTTACCATTAAGTGCAATTGTAACTTTTTGAGCTTTTTCTACTGTAACTGATTTTTCGTTACCGTAAAAGTCTCCATTACCTTCCATATGAGACACATATGCTTTAGAATTTTCCGAGAATGCACGAAGTTTATGTGGATTCTTTTGAGCAAATTTCTTAACTGCTTTAGCAGCACGACGATCAGAATTACCTTCACGAAGAACAGGATTAACTGCAGAACCTAAACAAGTAGAATATTTAGCTTTTGTAGCTTTTTCAACATCATTTACTGGATTTTCAGGGTAGTTAGGAATATCAAAACCTTTACCTTGAAGTTCAGCAATACAATCTTTAAGTTGACCAACTGATGCAGAGATGTTTGGAAGTTTAATAATGTTTCCATCTTCTTGAAGAACAACTTTTCCTAATTCAGAAAGTTCATCTTTTGCAAGATTCCATGTTGCAAGAACACGACCTGAAAGTGAAATATCACTTACTACAACTTCAACACCCGCAGCTTTAGTAAAAGCATTTACGATAGGTAATAAAGAATAAGTTGCTAAAGCTGGTGCCTCATCAATTTTTGACCAAATAATTTTTGACATTGTGTGTCCTTAGATTAATATTTTGATTTTTATAGTAACAATATAGCTCTATAAAAATTTACAGTTTCATAATAACACTAAGAAAGGTAATAGATGGCTATGATTATTAAAGATTTATCTATATTTATATTTTGTTTCATTTTGTAGCATGTTTAATATTAACTAAATGTGTAGAATAGTTACGTGTAAAATCATGTTCTCCATTCTTATTTTTCATAAAATATAAGTAGTTTGTTTTCGCTGGAAATACTGCTGCTTTAATTGCATCTAAACTAACATTACAAACTGGTACAGAAGGAATTCCATTAATTTTATATGTATTGTATACACTATTGTCTTCCCTTATTCTCTTTGGTGTTATTCTTATATGTGAATATTTTCCATAATTTAAAGTTCCATCCATTTGTAATTTCATCCCTTTTTTTATTCTATTGTGAATAACAGAACTTACTATTGGCATCTCTTTTACATCAGCTGATTCTTTTTGAATCACTGATGCCATTGCTACATAATGAAACCATTTTTTTTCATTATAATTTCCAAAAAGTTTTATTGATAATTTTTTCATTTGAGATGAAGATTTATTTAATAATATACGAATCAAATCTTTTTCTGTGATTCCAATTGGTATACTATATGTATTAGGAACAAATAAACCTTCTTTATATTTACTTTTTAAATCATATTCTTTTTGTAACTTTAATCTATTTAAATTTAAATTTTTTGATAATTGATTTAAAAATATAAATGTAGTTTCTCCTGGTATTAATGTTACTTTTTGTAAAGCAGCTTTTGCAGTGATTATTTTATATAAAAAATCAGCTTTTGTAACTTTTGTTTTATCTATATTTATCCACCCACTTTGTGGAGAACCTATAATTCTTAAAATAAATGAATCTAGTTTAGATACATCATAATTATTGTTATTCAATTGTGATATAATATTATTAATAGTGCCTTTGGGTATATAGATAACTTTTTTTGTATTAATTGGTTGATTTAGGTAGTACATGAACGATAAAATAATTATTAATATTATTTCAAATATATATTTTACAATTGTTAGTTTTTTTGTATTCATTTTTTTATCTCTGCTTGTTGGTTTTGTTGTATTACAAAATGGTTTACATATAAAAGATATGTCATTCCCAAATTTTAAAATTAGTGAATTATACATAAAATGGAATGAAGAGTTGTCAATTTCAGCAGAAAAAATTATAATTCTAAATAAATCAGATTCGAACAATTCAAGTTTTAATTATAAGAAAATGGACAAGTTAATAACTAAACTGTCTATTTTTGATAATTTTATTGAAAAAATAGATATTAAAATAATAAGGTTTAATGATATTTATGCAACTTTTAAATATATAGATAATAATAATGGCTATCTGATTGCCTCATCTCCATCATTTCAACTTAAAAGTTATTTTTTCTTTGAATCAAATTTATTAAATATACATATAAAAGAACTTATAGATAAGAATAGAAAAATAGATATTGACGGAAATATTATTTTTGATAGTTCTTCAAAAGAATTAACAACTGCTTTAAATATAGATATAAATAAAGATGCTCAACTCCAACTTCTTTTATATACAGATAAAAATAAACTTTTATACAGACTATTATCTAAAAAAAGAATTAAAAGTATTGATCATATTATGCAACTACTTAAACTTAATAAACATATTAACTATTGGGCATATAAAGCGATAGATACAAAAGATGTAGATATAAAGTCTGCATATGGTTGGATAGACTACTCTAAACTAGATTCTGCAATTGAAAATATTTATGTAGATGCAACTCTCAATAAACTTAAATACACTTATCATAAATCTTTAGATCCCATCAATTCACAAATGACACAATTAGAATTTAAAAAAGGTATTTTATTTATTCGTCCTAAGGATGCATATACTTATGGTACTTATCTTAATAAGAGTTGTTTAAATATAGACTTTACAAAGGAGGAAGAGCTTTTAACTCTCCACCTACTATTTGATGGGAAACTAGATAAAAATGTATTAAATATACTAAACACATATAAAATAAAGATTCCTTTTTTACAAAATACTGGGATAACAAAAACTGATTTAATAATTACTGTTGGTCTAAGAGATATTGATGTATATGCAAAAGGTGATTTCTTCACAAAAAAAGGTAATTTTGATTATTTAGGATTAAATTTAGATGTATCAAATGCACATATTTTTTTAGATGGATATGATATTAAAATTAAAGATATGTTTATTGACTATCAAGATATAGCAAGTGCAAAAGTAAATGTAAATTATAATGCTAAAATAAATGAAGGTGATTTATTATTTGATGTAACAAAGATTAATTTAGAAAAATATAAATTAAGTCTAAATAAAAAATTAAAACCTTTAAAAATAGAGTATAAAATATCTCCAAAATTTGATAATATCCTAATAGAAAATCAAAACTGGATATATAATGATAAAAATATAAAAATAGATAAAATTTCAATCCCTTTTGATTTAAAAAATACAACATTTAATCTTCCAAGAACACTAATAAAATCAGAAGGATTTATAAAAGCATATATTAGTGGTAAGTCAAATATAAAAAAAGCTAGTCATAATTATAATATAGATTTAATATCTTTTAATTATAAAAATATAGAATTAACCAAGCCAAATGTTAAATTAAATATAAAATTAGAAAAAGATTTATATATAAGTAATAAAAAAAATATAGCTTTTTCTATAAAAAATATTAAATCTATCCTTGGTCCTACAAAAATAAAAATTGATGAGAATGCAATTTATATCAATGATTCACAATTAAATATCAAAAATATTTTAAATACAAAAATTACTGGTTACTATTCATTAAATATCAATGCAGGTAAATTTTCTCTAAAAGATACAAAGATAAAAGAGATAAATATAGAAAATATTAATTTAGATATATCTAAGTTAAATAAAAAAACAATTATTAAGTCACCTGAACTACAAATGAAATATGAGTTTATAGATGATAGATGGAAGTTAAATATAGAATCTTTAGATAAATTATCCAAATATGTTACTGAACTTAAAAAATATAATTTAACAAATGGAAAAATTTATCTTTATAGTAAAGATTCACTAAAAACTATACAGTTTAAATCGAGTATAGTTTATCCTTATAAGTTACTTGTTGATAAAAATAAACTAATAGAAAACTATTTAATCAATGGAGAAATAAATAAAAAAACAAATCAAACTAAATTAACTATTAATGATTCAATTAATATTTCTATTGATAAAAATATTGATATTAAAGCAAAAGATATAGATTTTAATATTAGTGAATTTATAAAACTACTAAAAAATAATAAGCTAAAAACTAAAAAACAAAATAATATTAAGGTAACACTTAATGCTAATAATTCACGCATCTATATTAGTGAAAATAGACATATAATATCTGATAAAATTTTGTTAAATTATAAAGATAATAAGCTTTCATTAAAACTAAATCATGCTAATGGAACGGCTCATTTAACATTGGATGATGATAATATCAACTGCTATGGAGATAGTTTTAATGATAAATTTATGGAAAAGCTATTTGCATTATCTAAATTTGACGGAGGATCACTTTCATTTTCAATACATGGGAAACTAGATAATAATCAAGGAATATTAAATATAAAAAATACGACTCTATTAGAATTTAAAGTTTTAAATAATATTCTTGCTTTTATTAATACTATTCCATCTTTAATAACATTATCACTTCCAGATTACAGTACTAAAGGGTTAAAAGTTGATAGTGCTTATATGGAATTTAATTCATTAAATTATAATTTTCATATAAATAAATTTAATTTGCATTCTAAAGAACTTATTATTGACGGTGGTGGTAATGCTGATTTTATAGCAAACAAAATAGATGTACTTCTGAATCTTAGAAGTGATGTTGGAAGTAGTTTATCACAAATTCCAATTATTGGAAATATTTTATTGGGAAAAGAGGCTGTATCAACAACACTTAGAGTATCTGGTGATTTAGATAATCCAAAAGTTCAGACAGGGCTAGGAAAAAATATTATTAATGCCCCTATTAATATAATAAAAAGAATTCTAACATTTTCCTTTCAATCAGAAAATGCTAAAGAAGAAGAATAAATATTATTCATTTCTTAAGACTGTAAGTACATCCACTTCACTTGCTTTTTTAGCTGGATAATATGCTGCAGCTATTACAATTATAAATGCTCCAAATACTATAAGGAAAAAATCTTTAACACTTAAATCAAGTGGTAGAGTTGATGTAGGATAAACATCTTTAGGCAAAGAAACTATATCAAAAGTACTTAAAATCCAAAGTGCACTCATCCCAAAAAATATTCCAGCTACTATTCCACTTATTCCAATCACAACTCCTAGATATAAAAATATTTTTTTAATCTCTTTTGTAGTTGTTCCTAGCGATAAAAGTAAAGCAATTTCACCTCTTCTATTCATAACAGTCATTAAAAGTGAGGAGATTATATTAATCGCTGCAATTAATATAATCAACATTAATACAATAAATAAAGAGACTTTTTCAAGTTCTAGTGCTGCAAAGAAATTCATATTATCTTCCCACCAACCTTTTATACTTACATTCGATGGAAGCATCTTTTTTATCTCCAATATATCATTATGTGGATCATCACTATATATATGAATCCCATCATATTGATTTAATGGCATATGAAACATTGCCTGAAGAGAACTTAATGTAGTGTAACTATATGCTTTGTCATATGCTGAAAGTCCAGAATCAAATACACCCTTAACCCTAAATCTTTTTATTTTAGGTGTAACCGATAAGCCACCAGGTTCAACCTGAGTAAAAATATACATAAGTTTATCATCTCTATATAATTCAAATTCATCTTTTAATGACTTGCCAACTATTACATCAAATTTCTTTATTTTTTTCTTAGGGATAGCCTCTTTTAAAACACTATTAACTTTTGCTTCATCTTCAAAATTCACTCCAAATAAATAGCCACCTTCCAAATTTGAGCCACTTCTTGCCATTACAGATGTTTGGATATATGGACTAAAATGTAAGTCTGGGAATTTTGCTTTTAATTTTGAATTTAGGTTTTCATCTACTGCACCGTAAAATTTTGGTATAACAGTAAGTGGATAATTCATAATCGTGAGTTGTTTTTTAAACTCTTTATCGAATCCATTCATTAGTGCCATCGCTACTAGAAGTACCGTTACTCCTAGTGCAATTCCTATAAATGCTAATAAAGCAGATAAAAATATAAAAGGTTGATCTTTATCGAATCTTAAAAATCTTTTTACAAGATAAGGTACTACTGAATTATTCAAGAAGCAAATACACCTTTTTTAGGTCCACTTTTACCACAACATTGTTTATATTTTTTTCCACTACCACAAGGGCAAGGATCATTTCTTGCTATTTTTTTCTCTATAATTTCATTCTCTTGCGATGAAAGATTCAGTTTCATCTGAAGCTCTTTTATTCTTTGTTCTTCTGCTAATTTTTCACTTACTCTTTGTGCCTCTTCCTCTGCAGATTCCATCTTAAATTGAATTATCTGTAAAGTTTTAATCGTATTAAATTTAATATCATTAATTAACTCAGTAAAAAGATTAAAACTCTCTTTTTTATACTCAACTAATGGATCTTTTTGATTGTATGCACGAAGTCTAATTCCTGTTTTCATACCATCCATAGCATAAAGATGTTCTCTCCAAGCATTATCTAATTCTTTTAGATAAAACTCTTTTTCTATCTCTACTTTAACATTAGGATCTAAAACTTTCATTTTAGTATTATATGATTCCTTAACACTATTTATAACAGAATCTACTAGCTCTTCATATTCTAAATTTTCTAACTGTTCTAAATCTAAATCAAAATTAATATCTTCCTTAATTAGCTCTTGAACTTTTTTCAGATTAAAATCTTCGCTAGTTCCACCATCATAAATATCACTTTTAGAAATAATATTATTAATATAATCAGCTCTAATCTCATCAATTTTTGCTTCTATGTCATACTCTTTACTTAATAATTGATTCCTAAACTTATATACAATCTTTCTCTGTTCATTAGCTACATCATCATACTCTACAATTTGCTTACGACCCTCGTAATGCATATTTTC
This sequence comes from Sulfurimonas sp., assembly GCA_027064515.1. GTDB lineage: Bacteria > Campylobacterota > Campylobacteria > Campylobacterales > Sulfurimonadaceae > Sulfurimonas. The sequence continues at coordinate 8,777 of JAMOPL010000079.1, forward strand.
AACTTTTTTCTGTGCTTTTTCAACAGCACGAGTAACCATTTTAGATTCTATATATTCACCATCTTCAACACCAAGTCTTTCCATAATAGATTTAATCTTATCACTTCCAAAAATACGTAATAAAGTATCCTCTAATGATAAATAAAACTGTGTTGTTCCATTATCACCTTGACGACCACTTCGACCACGAAGTTGATTATCTATACGACGATTCTCATGTCTTTCTGTACCAATAATATATAATCCACCTAGTTCTCTTACTTCATCATTAACTTTAATATCAACACCACGACCAGCCATATTTGTAGCAATTGTCACAGCACCTTTAGAACCAGCAGACTTAATAATCTCTCCCTCTTGTGCATGATTTTTAGCATTAAGTACTGTATGTGCTATTTTTTCTTTTTTTAAAACACTATGTAAAAGTTCAGATTTTTCAATAGATGCTGTTCCTATTAAAACTGGCTGACCTGTTTTAGAAAGTTTTTTTATTGTTTTAATCACTGCAGAAAACTTTTCTTTTTCTGTTTTATATATTAAATCATTTAGATCATCTCTTTTTATTGGTATATTGGTTGGGATAGATACTACATCTAATTTATAAATCTGGGCAAACTCTGTTGCTTCTGTTTCAGCAGTTCCTGTCATCCCTGCTAATTTATCATACATTCTAAAATAATTTTGAAATGTTATATCTGCTAGTGTTTGAGTTTCCTCTTTTATCTCTACACCCTCTTTTGCTTCAAGTGCTTGGTGTAAACCTTCAGAAAAACGGCGTCCTTCACTTATCCGACCTGTAAACTCATCAACAATTAAAACCTCTCCATCATTAACAACATAGTCAATATCTTTCACAAAAAGATAATTTGCTTTTAATGCATTATCTATTGAGTGAGGTAAAGAAGCATTTTCTGGACTATATAAGTTCTCCACTTCATATAGCTCTTCAGCCTTAGTTATACCATCTTCTGTAATTAAAATTACCTTGTCCTTTTCATCAACAGTAAAATGATCATCTTTTCGTAATTGTAAAATAACATCATTAGCTTTAACATAATCTTGCATATTTCTATCAGTTGGTCCTGATATTATCAATGGTGTTCTAGCTTCATCAATTAAAATAGAATCTACTTCATCTACAATAACGAAAGCATGAGAATCTTGTGCCATCTCATCTGCTGAATAACTCATGTTATCTCTAAGATAATCAAAACCAAATTCATTGTTAGTTCCATAAGTTATATCACAGCTATAAGCATCTTTTTTCGCTTCTATATCATGCATATTTTCTAAAATAGTTCCTACACTCAAACCAAGAAATTTATATAATGGAGCCATCTCATTAGCATCTCTACTCGCAAGATAATCATTTACAGTTACTAAATGAACACCCTTACCAGCCATTGCATTTAAAATTATTGCCAATGTAGCTACAAGTGTTTTACCCTCTCCTGTTTTCATCTCGGCTATACGACCCTCATGAAGAACCATTCCACCAATAAGTTGCACATCAAAATGTCTCATATTTAAGATTCTTTTACTTACTTCTCTAGTAATCGCAAAAGATTCATTTAAAACACTGTCTAAACTATTTTCCCCATTTTCAACAGATTCTTTAAGTTTTAAAAACTTTACTTTTAATTCATCATCACTAATATTTTCATAATCTTTTTCAAGAGTATTTATAACTTTTACTCTTTTCATATATTTTTTTAGTTCACGATCATTTGATGTTCCAAATATTTTACCCATTAACGAATATAGCATTATTAACCTTCTGTTGTGCAATTATATAGTTTATTATATAGTAGCTTTAAATTATAGTCGATTCTATCATAGTAGAGATAATAATTCGCATAATAAGTGTAAATAAAATATATAACGATTTTGTAAACAATCTCTTTGATATAATTATTCACATAAGGATAAAAATGAAATATTTGATATTATTACTAGGTTTATACACATTCTGCTTCGCTTCACTAGATAAAATAGATTCTTTTGAAGCTGATTTTGTACAAAATATAACTGATGACAAAAACAAAGTTCTAACATATAAAGGGCATATATTAGCCTCTAAACCACAACTTGCACTTTGGAGTTATTCAGATCCAGTAAAAAAAGATGTTTATATAAATAACAGAACTGTTACAATTGTTGAACCAGAGATTGAGCAGGTTATAATTAAAAAGATAGAATCTAATTTTGACTTTTTTAAATTAGTGCAAAATGCAAAACTTATTCAAAAAAATAATTATATTGCCGAATATAAAGGTACTATATTTAAAATAATCACTAAAAATAATACAATTAAATCTATCCTTTATCTAGATGAGTTTGAAAATAGTGTAGAAATAATTTTTAGTAAACAAATAGAAAATAAATTAATTAATATTGAACTTTTTCAAGCAAATTATCCCTTAGAATTTGATATTATTTTTGATTAATTTTAGGTAGTAAAATCATATTAAAAGAAAGTTTAAGATATAATCGCGAAAATTATTATTTAGGACTTGATGTTTATGAGAAGTCATTATTGTACAGAATTAAGTGAAGCAAATGTAGGTCAAGATGTTGTTGTAGCTGGTTGGGCTAACAACTATCGTGATCATGGTGGGATTATATTTATCGATTTAAGAGATAAAACAGGTTTAGTTCAGTTAACAACTGACCCTGAACACAACAAAGAGGCTCATACAGTAGCTGATGAAGTTCGTGATGAGTTTGTTCTTATCGTAAAAGGAACTGTTCGTCTTCGTGGCGAGGGTCTTACTAATCCTAAATTAAAAACTGGTGCAATAGAGATTATTGTTAATGAGATTATTATTGAAAACAGATCTGCTCCAGTACCATTTGTGATTGGTGATAAAAATGTTGGTGAAGAAACAACTTTAAAATATCGTTATTTACAACTTCGTGACCCTGATTTATATAATGTTTTTCGTCTCCGTTCAAAAGCAGCAATTGCAGCTAGAAATGTACTAGATGCTGATGGATTCTTAGAGGTTGAAACACCGATTCTTACTAAATCTACTCCAGAGGGTGCAAGAGATTATCTTGTACCATCTCGTGTTCACAATGGTGAATTTTATGCACTTCCACAATCACCACAACTTTTCAAACAACTTTTAATGGTTGGTGGATTTGATAGATATTTCCAAATCGCTAAATGTTTTAGAGATGAAGATTTAAGAGCAGACCGTCAACCTGAATTTACTCA
>JAMOPL010000080.1 GCA_027064515.1 Sulfurimonas sp.
TATATTACTGTATAATACTGAAAAAGGTATATTATGTTTCATACAGGAAGCCCTGTTAAAGGGGATAATTTTATAGATAGAAAAAAACATTTACCATTGTTTAAAGCTTATTTAGACAATAACCAGCACATAATGATAAAAGCTCCTAGAAGATTTGGAAAAACATCTTTAGTAAAGCATATTTTTGATTATGAAAAAAATTATGAATATATCTATATAGATATACGACTTAACTACTCTTTAGAATCTCTCACAAATCAGATAATTAATAAAGCTTATGAGTTAGTAAAAATCAAAAATTTTGTTAAGCAAGTTAAAGATTCTATGTTTAATCTTTTACAATCTATAAAAACTATTACTATCCCAGAAGTGGCTGAACTATCTATAGATTATATTTCTAAACCAAGCCAACCAATAGAGCTTTTTATACATTCACTTGATTTAGTTGATAAAATAGCTAATTCTAAAGGTATAAATATAAAAGTTATATTTGATGAATTTCAAGATATTACTAATCTGTATGATAAAAATATATTAGAAGTATTAAGGTCAGTAGCTCAACACCACTCAAATATCACTTACATTTTTTTAGGAAGTATAGAATCTATAATGACAAAAATCTTTGAGAGTAAATCATCACCTTTTTTCCATTTTGCTAGTGTGATTCAACTAGATGGACTAGATATAGATGAACTCTACAATTACACTATAAAAGAGTTTGATAAAAAAGATATAAAGTATGATAAAGATGTTTTATATAAAACCATAAAACTACTCCAAGGTCATCCAGAGTATAGTGCGAAAGTATTACAAACTTTATACATTAATGCTATTATAAACAATAGTATAATTGATGAGGAAAAATCACTTGAAGCTATAAGTTACAGAGTTATAGAAAATAGAGCATACCTTGATGAGATAATCTCAAAACTTAAAACTAAGAAACACCATTTTGAGCTTATATATAATTTAGCAAATGATTTGCAACCAACTTTAACTTCTGCCACACTCTACAACACATATATATCACTTGCAGATATGGGACTAATTAAAAAAATTGAAAAAGGGAAATATAAAATAGTTGATATTTTTTTAGAGATATTACTCAAACAAACTGATAATAGGATGTTGGCTTTTGATAATAAGTTGGAATTAAAACTATAGCGAGACATACTATATAAACTAATACTTAAAGTATATCTATTTATTAAATAAATAATATTTTAGATATACTTTAAACTATATTTAATAAAAGGGTGTTTATGTTTTTATTTATAGATTATTCAGATGCACAAATAAAGCAAAGAATTAATTCAAAAATGCTTTACTCTAGTTATTTATCAGCATTAGAGAATTATAATTTAAACTATAGATATAAAATGCTATGGCAAAAACATAATGATGGATATAAATTACTTGTAAAAGAGCATATAAAAAGCCATAAAAGGTATTATTTAGGTAGAGAGAGTGAAGAAAGTATAAAAATAAAAGAAGATTTTACTAAAGCTAAAATTAGAGCTAAAGAAAAATTGTCTAATTTAAAAGAAAAAATGAAAAGAGAAGAGAAGCTAAATAAGCTTGATGGTGTAGCAAGAGTTCCTAATGAGCTTATTTCTATTTTTAAAAAGATAAATGAACTAGGTTTAGATAATAAAGTTATTGCTATTGGTACAAATAGCTTATATGTGTATGAAGCTAGTGCGGCAATAATTATAGAACAAGAGCATCTCTCTACAAGAGATATAGATTTATTAAATAAAAAAGATAAATCAATCTCATTTATTTTTAATGAGGTAATGACAACTAGAAGTGCTATTGAATTTCTTCATAGTATTGATAAAACATTTGAAAAGAATAGTAGTGTACCCTATAGATTTATAAATGATGATGGTATATGGGTAGAACTTATTAATCCTATATCAGATAGTATAAAAATAGAAAGCTTCAAGGATAATCTATTTAGTGATGTAATACCTTTAGCAATGAATGGTATGCAATGGTTAGAGAGTTCTAGGCTTTATAAAGAATTGATAATTGGTGAAAATGGTAAATGTGCATTTATGACAACAATACATCCATTAGAATATGCAATTTATAAAAATTGGTTATCAAAAAGAGAAGATAGAGATTATGAAAAACATATTAGGGATTTACAACAATCAAAATTAGTTACTAAGCTTATTCAAGAGCATATACCAAGAATTAATATAGAAGATGAAATAAAACAGATAAAACATTTTAAAAAAAGTGTAGTAGAAT
>JAMOPL010000081.1 GCA_027064515.1 Sulfurimonas sp.
TAGGAGATTAATTTATAACCCTTTTTTTTCTTAAAAAATATTCAGGGTAATTTAAGAAAAAAAGAGTTATAATTCTCCCCCGTTGAAACAAAAATTAGGAGCAAAAATGAAACAAAATAACACAACTCCTTTGCATAAAACTACTTACATAGATTGCAATAATACAATTGATGAATATATCAATAAACACGATTGGAGAATCAATGCAAACTCTAATACTGGTTATTCACATGCTGGGTTAATAAACAATACAGCAGGGAAAGTAATAGCAAATTATTGGCTTGATAAAATTTATTCAGAAGAAGAGGGTAAAGCCCATAGAGATGGAGATTATCATATACACGATTTAGATTGTTTAGCACCATATTGTGCTGGGTGGAGTCTTAGAAATTTATTAAATGAAGGGTTTAATGGAATTAGAGGAAGAGTGGAATCAAAAGCACCAAATCATTTTAGAAGTGCATTAGGACAGATGTCAAATTTTTTAGGTATTTTACAAAGTGAATGGGCTGGTGCTCAAGCTTTTAGTAGTTTTGATACATATTTATCACCATATGTATTTAAAGATAAATTATCTTTTGAAGAGATAAAAAATGCTATTGAAAGTTTTGTGTATAATTTAAATGTTCCAGCTCGTTGGGGACAAAGTCCTTTTACAAATATTACACTTGATTTTACTGTGCCAGATGATTTAAAAGAGCAAATGCCATCAAGAAATAATCAACATTTATTTAAAGATTTAGAAGATGAAGAGTTATTAAAAATTCTTCAACAAAGAGATTCAAATATCAAAAAATTAACAGATGCTACTTATAAACATTTTAAACCTGAAATGGAGCAAATCATTAAAGCATTTTATGAAGTTATGACAGATGGTGATGCAATAGGTCAGCCTTTTACTTTTCCAATTCCTACGGTAAATATTACAGAAGATTTTGATTGGGATAGTGATGCTGCAAAAGCACTTTGGGAAAATACTGCAAAAATTGGTAGTAGTTATTTTCAAAATTTTATAGGTAGTCAATATATAATTGATGAAAATGGAAATAAAATCAAAAATCCTAATGCTTATGAGCCAGGTGCTGTAAGAAGTATGTGTTGTAGATTACAACTTGATTTAAGAGAACTTTTAAAAAGAGGTGGAGGGCTTTTTGGTAGTGCAGAAATGACAGGAAGTGTAGGGGTTGTTACTATCAATATGGCAAGACTTGGATATTTATATAAAGATAAAAAAGAGCTTCTTAATAGATTAGAAAATTTAATGGATTTAGCAAAATCAACTCTTGAAAAGAAAAGAGTATTTATTCAAGAGATGTATGATAGAGGTTTATATCCATATACAAAAAGATATTTACCTGGTTTTAATAGTCATTTTTCTACTATTGGTATAAATGGTATAAATGAAATGATTAGAAATTATACAAATGATAAAGAAGATATTTCTACAAAATGGGGTATAGAATTTGCAAAAGAAATATTATATTTTATGAGAGATAAACTTGTAGAATATCAAGAACAAACAGGTAATTTATATAACCTTGAAGCAACTCCAGCAGAGGGGACTACATATAGATTTGCAAAAGAGGATAAAAAAAGATTTAAAGATATTATTCAAGCTGGATTTGAAGATGCACCTTATTATACAAATTCATCTCAATTACCAGTAAATTTTAGTGATGACCCTTTTGAAGTGCTTGAATTACAAGATGAACTTCAAACTTTATATACAGGAGGGACGGTATTACATTTATATATGAGTGAAAAATTAAGCTCAATTGAAGCAGCTAAAAAATTAGTAAAAAAATCTATTAGTAATTTTAGATTACCTTATATATCTGTTACACCAGTATTTTCTGTTTGTCCAAAACACGGATATATTTCAGGAGAATATGAATATTGTCCATATTGTGATGAAGAATTATTAAATGAAAATTAAGTTTAAAAGTATTAAAATAGGTAATGATTTTTTAATCATTATTACAGGTGGAAAAGAACATTTAGGTGCAGTAACTTTTGATTTTAAAACTATTACAAAAAAATCTCATAAAGATGATGTTATTACAAAAATGGTTTTTAAAATGATTCATAAAAAATTAAATAAAAATGTGATGGTTGTTTGTGGAATACATAAAGATAATGCCACAAAAAATGATATTAACAAAATTATA